>JAZRMP010000010.1:0-26601 GCA_045647705.1 Faecousia sp. | reverse complement strand
ACCAGCACCCAAATTCCGGGTGATTACCTAAGTGACGATGTACAGAAGCTGGGTCTGAGTAATCTCAATAGCAGCTTCACTGTCAATGAGGCGGGTGCTTATAACACAAAAGTCCCTATCATCATTATGGACGATGCCAGTTTTGCGGCATACCGTGGCGATGGCAGTGATGCCAATGTAGTTGCGGTCAATATCATTTGGGACAGCGTCAATTCCGAGAGAACCGATCGGCAGTATGTGCCGTTCCTGAATAGCAGCAAGGAAATCACATTGAATGTCAATGGCGCGGACATCCCTGTTGCCACGTTTGCTGATGCAATGCCTATTCTGAGAGAAGAATTGACTCAGTATGCGCTGACCCTTGTTATGTCCGAAAGCTACTATGCTACTCTCGGTTTTAACCTGACCGATGAGGAAACCATCTACACTGTTAAGATGACAGATGAGAGTAAAAATGATGTAGTTGAGGAAAGGCTCCAGGCTTTGCTGGAGGCATACCCAGACTATGCCTTCGAAGGCCGTGTGCAAGAACTTGCCGACGAAATGCAGATTCAGCAAGGTTTGCGGATGATTATCTATCTGTTCACCGGTATTCTGACCTGCATCGGTCTTGCCAATATCTTTGCGTCTACTTTGGGTCAGATTCATCAGCGTAAGCGTGAGTTTGCACGATACTTTGCCGTAGGCTTGACTCCGCAGGGTGCTGCAAAAATATTGGCGTGGGAAGCTGCCATTGTTGCGCTCCGGCCTATCTTGTTGACGATCGTGATCAACATCCCCTTGATGGCTGTAATGCTGGATGCCGGTGGAATTACCGCGGCTGATTTCATTGCCAAGCGCCTACCACTGGTTCCTGCAATCCTGCTCTTTGTTGCGGTTATCGGTTTCGTCGCACTGGCCTACTACCTGGGCGGCAGAAAAATTTGTAATATGAACCTCGCTGAAACAATTAAGGACGATACCCTTGCTATGTAGCCTTTTTAGGGGGTGTTCACATTTGACCCCCAAGGGGTGTTCAAACTCCTTCAAGGGGGGTTCAATTGTATCAATGAATACCTTTTAGCCAAATAAATGAGGGGATACCCACGAGGGTATCCCCTCATTTATTCGCTTCGCGAAGGGACTCGAATAATCTAAATGCAACAGTCCGGTGGACTGTTGCCGCCGAGGGCTAGACCGAGGTGAACCTCTATTTCTGTCCCATCGGGCAGGAATGCGAACGAGTCCTGTTGCGGTGCCAGATAAAATCTTCGGGCTTACGCTATTCCTCGATTTTATCGACCGCGGCCACTTGCTCGCTTCCTTTCTCCCGCCACCATCGGCAGTTGGCTCGCTCCCCCTTCCGGCGTACACCACCTATGGCGGCAACAATCCCTCAGTCAGCCTGTTTGGCTGACAGCTCCCTTTACACAAGGAAGCCTTTTCGCACCACATTTACACAAAGGAGTTTTATGTTTTTCTCCTGTTAATTTTTGATGTTGTAAAGCTTGCATAACCGACGGGTTTATGGTATTATTTTCTGGTAATTTATTCTACAGGAGGCAAACCATGTTTCAGATCAAAAAAGTCCGTGCTGATCATGTGGTCGATTTTGCCGCGGAAGAGCTGAAGAAATATTTGCGCATGATGATGCCCCGCTGCGGCGACATCCCCATTACCTATGAGCCGGAGGCGAAGGACGGATTCCGGATCGGTTTAATGCAGGACTTTGGCCTAGATGTGAGCGAGGCAGAGGATATATTTTTGGACGACATCCTGCACATTGACGCCGATGCCAACGGTGGTGTGATCGCAGGTGATAATCCCCGCAGTGTACTTCAAGCGGTTTACAAATATCTGACTTTGAACGGCTGCCGGTGGCTGTTCCCCGGCATTGACGGCGAGTTTATCCCTGTCCGGGATGTGGAGCCGGTGCAGTATCATAAGCTGGCTGACTGCCGCTATCGTGGTCAGTGCAACGAGGGGGCTGAAAGCCAGCAGTGCATGATGGAGACTATCGATTTTTCTCCCAAAATCGGTCTGAATGTGTACATGATCGAATTTGATATTCCAAAAATCTATTACGATTGGTACTACAGTCATTCCAATAACGCAGCGAACCGGGAGCCGGAGCCAATCAGCAATGAGACTGTGCTTCAGTGGAAGCGCATGTGCGAGGTGGAAATTGCTAAGCGCGGCTTGCAGTTCCACGATATGGGCCATGGCTGGAATGCAGAGGCTTTCGGTATCGATTCCTCTAGTGGTTGGCGGCAGAATACAGATAACCCCATTCCCGAGGAAACCCAGCAGTACCTAGCACTGATCAATGGCAAGCGGGATTTGTGGAAGGGCGTGGCACTGAACACCAACTTCTGTATGTCCAACCTAAAAGCCCGAAAAATCGTTACCAAGTGCGTCTGCGACTATGCCCAGACTAACAGTAATGTGGATTATCTGCATATATGGTTGGCCGACTCCGCGAAGAACCACTGTGAATGTGATGTATGCCGGAAGAAGATCCCCTCTGACTGGTATGTAATGCTGCTCAATGATATTGACGAGGAGCTGACTGCCCGGGATCTGGCTACCAGGATCGTATTCTGTGCCTATTCCGATACCGCCTATGAGCCTACCTGTGAGCACATCAAGAATCCGGACCGATTCTCTATGCTGCTGGGGGCGATTAGCCGAAGCTATACTTATTCCGTAGGCAAAGATCCGGTGGTGGAAGAACTGACCCCCTTTGTCCTAAACAAATCCGGACGCTTTAGAACGATGGAGGAGTATATCCATCGCGCCAAGCTGTGGCGCAAATTTGCACCTTG
The DNA here is from genome assembly GCA_045647705.1 of Faecousia sp. Taxonomy (GTDB): domain Bacteria; phylum Bacillota; class Clostridia; order Oscillospirales; family Oscillospiraceae; genus Faecousia. The sequence goes on along the minus strand of JAZRMP010000010.1, from coordinate 23,797 downwards.
TAATTCCTTTGCCTACGAGTACCATTTCTGGAAGCACCAGTATTACGCTCCCGGTGTGCTGAGCTTTGCCCGCCGACTGTATGAGGATGTAATCTCCTACAAAGCAAACGGCTTTGGAGGAATCATCGAGGATGGCTCTCAGCGTTCTTATTTCCCCAACGGACTAAATTTCTATGTTTATGGCGCAACCCTGTTTGATAACGAGGTAGACTTTGATGCGACGGTGGAGGATTACTTCCAACATATCTACGGTGATGCATGGCAGATAGCAATGGAGTATCTGGAGACAATAGATACCCTTATGCCCCAGAACTATATTGAGGCAGTCCACTCTGTGGGAGTGGCAACCGACCCCAATCACTATTATAAACCTGAATTAAAGGAGCGTTTGCTCGCAGTGGAGGGGGTCAGCCGGGAAATGAAGGAGAAACTTAAGCCCTATCGCAATATGCCTTTCCGGGTGCAGACAGTTGCAGTAAGGCTGCTGGCGGAGTACACTGACTACTGTACCGGAATTGCCAATGCCTTGGCACTGAAATGTGAGGGTCATGATGCTGCTGCCAAGGATCTCTTCACGTCATTTGCCGATGACTTTGGCCGCCGTGAGCTGGGGATGGAGCGCTATTACGACCATTTTACGGCTACCCAAGCCATGAAAGCCGTTTTCAATACCAAGAGCGAATACGATCAATAAATAAGAAAAGAGGAGGCTACGCCTCCTCTTTTCTTGTTTATATAGAAACTTTTTCGCTTTTGCGATCTTTGATCAGCCAAGGCAGGTATGCCAGGAAGTACAGGACGGTAATTGCCGATGCCATAATCAAAAGCCGAAGGGCAAAGTTGGGCGGCAGGATGTCCAAAATGGAAGGGGTGGATTCCGGCCGTGCCATGAACAGATAGTTAGCACCCGGACCCAGATAATCGTTGGTAAGATAGGCGACCACCGCCAGCACACATAGGGCGATATAGGACTTAACCGCCGACTTGACCGTTGGGCGCATCCCATGGACAAAAATCATATAGAAAATCGCAATATATCCCAGGGTGTGCTCTGCCCAGAACTGGTAGTACCGGAACCGGGTGGGACCGGTGTAGGAAATGACCGTAGGGGTAATCAGTGCAAAGATGGAGCCTGCAAACAGCCAGAAATAGGAAATATCAAATAAAGTCTGGTTTTTGCCAATAACCATATAGCTGCAAAAGACCACAGCCCAGCCGCATACGGTGATTGGCAAATGATCCAGAGGGTTGGGACCAAGGGCGGGAATGCCGATCAGCCGCCAGTAGTAGGACATTTCGGAAATAATCAGCGCGAAAGCCAGAACATAACGAAAGACGCTTTCCCGCTTGCAGGTGCGGAGCTTGTCCCGGGAATGGTAGATGGAGAAGATCAAAGCGGCTGCCACAAGAATGGGCGCAAAATGTGCCAAAGAGAAGTTTGTAAATTCGATTTGGGTACCTATCCCGAAAAAGTAGTTTATAAAATCGTTCATTGCCAATCCCCCTGCTGAAATACTGGGATTACTATACCATGTTCTGACAGCCTGTGCAAGTTTTTGTCAAAAAATGACGAACAGGAAAAATATGGCTCTGCCTTATGTCCGCAGGACAATGGGCAGAGCCATACCGGAAGGGTTGTTACATATACATGGGGAATTTTTTGCAAATATCAGCCACTGTTTGTTTGACTTCATCCGAGGTGCCGTCAAAGTCCTTGGCAGTGAGGGCAATGCAGTGGGCAATGCGTCGCATTTCCTCGGCACCAAGCCCCCGGGTGGTAACGGCGGCGGTGCCGATGCGGACACCACTGGTTACAGAGGGCTTTTCCGGATCGCCGGGAATGGCGTTTTTGTTTAGGGTGATGTGGTTCAGATCGCATCGGCTTTGCAGCTCTTTGCCGGTGATGCCCATGGGACGCAAATCGGTCAGCATCAGATGGTTGTCAGTACCACCGGTAACCAAATCGAAACCTTCCTCCAGCAAAGCCTGTGCCATAACTTTAGCGTTGGCTACCACATTATGGGCATAGACCTTAAAGTCCTCTTGCATGGCTTCCTTCAAGCAGACGGCCTTGGCGGCGATCACATGCTCCAGAGGACCGCCTTGGGTGCCGGGGAATACGGCGGAATTTAGCTTTTTGGCGTATTCTTCCTTGCCCAGAATCAGCCCGCCCCTGGGACCCCGGAGGGTCTTGTGGGTGGTGGTGGTAACAATATCGGCATAAGGGATGGGGTTTTCGTGGGCACCGCCGGCGACCAGACCGGCAATGTGCGCCATGTCCACCATCAAAATCGCGCCTGCCTCATGGGCAATATCCGCAAAAATTTTGAAGTCAATAGCTCTGGGGTAAGCAGAGGCACCGGCAATAATAAGTTTGGGTTGGCACTTTTTCGCCATATCCCGGATTTGGTCGTAATCGATAAAGCCGGTCTCATGGTTCACATCATAGGAGACGACATTATAATATTTGCCGGAGATGTTGGCAGGGCTGCCGTGGGAAAGATGGCCGCCGTTGGCAAGGCTCATGCCCATCAAGGTGTCGCCGGGCTGGAGCAGTGCCAACTGGACAGCCATGTTGGCCTGAGCACCGGAGTGGGGCTGCACATTGGCAAATTCAGCACCAAACAGGTCCTTGGCGCGCTGGATACACAGAGATTCGATTTCATCCACATGTTGGCAGCCACCGTAGTAACGGTTGCCGGGAAGACCTTCGGCATACTTATTAGTAAGGATCGAACCCATGGCTGCCATCACTGCCGGAGAGGCAAAATTTTCCGATGCGATTAGCTCCAAACCATATTTCTGCCGGGAAAATTCCTTGTCCATCAATGCGGAAACTTCCGGGTCAAAGTCAGACAAAAAACTAATAGAGTCGATGGGTTTGCTAAGCATAGTTATAAATCCTTCTCTCTTTTTAGAATAAAAAAAAACAGTCCTGACAACAGGACTGCTCCGGGGCGGAAATACCGCGTTCCTTTCTCCGTCCGTTTGCCTGAGAGATTCGGCGTTACCGCCTTGCACCTTCGGCACACAACTGAATGTGTTCTCCAGAGAGTCCTCCGCATTCCGGTCGTATCTAACATTCCCGGAAGCATCACAGGTCTATTAAGTTTCTTAACAACAGTATATGTATTTTTTACATAATTGTCAACAGGATAATTATAGGATTTTGTCCTGTAATATTCCAATCTGTTGGTGCAAATATTTCTCCCCCTCTGGAGAGGCTATATCCCAATTTTGTAATCTCACCGAGAAATGGAAATGGAAACGGCTGGCATCGGAGGATGCCAGCCGTAGATGTGTTTATGCGTCTGTATTTTCCTGCGCAGGTGTTTCCTCGGCAGGATTCGTCTGCTCCTGGGTGTCTGCCGGGGGATTTATAAATGCCATCAGTTCGTCGCCGGTAATGGTTTCCTTGGCGAGCAGATACAGGGCAATTTCGTCCAGCAGGGAGCGGTTCTCCGTTAGCAGTTTTTTTGCATCCCCATAGCACTTTTCCAGAAGTTTCTGCACTTCTTCGTCTACCTGGGCTGCTGTAGCCTGAGAGCAGTCTAAATACGCTTGACCCTCCAGATACTGGTGCTGCACAGATGCAGGTGCCATCAGACCCAAGGCTTCGCTCATGCCATACTGGGTAATCATGCTCCGGGCCAAATTGGTGGCGCGCTGGATGTCATTAGCGGCACCGGTAGTTTTGACACCGAACACAGCCTGTTCTGCGGCACGACCGCCTACCAATGTGCGCAGTTCGGTCATCAGCTCATCGGCAGTTTGCAGATATTTTTCCTCCTCCGGCATCTGCATGGTATAGCCAAGGGCACCGGAGGTGTGTGGAACGATGGTGATTTTGGAAACCGGTTTGGAGTGCTTTTCCAAGGCAGCAATCAGTGCATGACCAACTTCGTGATAGGCCACCAGACGCTTCTCTGTATCGGTAAGGACCGTATTCTTCTTTTCAGTACCGGCGATGACCACCTCAAAGGAGGCAAGCAAATCCTCTTGGTTCACAGTCTGTCTGCCGTGCCGTACTGCCCGCAGGGCAGCTTCGTTTACCAGATTTGCAAGGTCTGCGCCGACAGCACCGGCAGTAGCCTGTGCCAGTTTCTTCAGATCCACATCCTCAGACAGCCGGATCTTCCGGGTGTGCACCTTCAGTGTGTCTAATCTGCCTTGGAGATTGGGGCGGTCAACCACGATCCGGCGGTCAAATCGACCGGGTCGCAGCAATGCTTTGTCCAGAATCTCCGGGCGGTTTGTGGCGGCGAGACAGACAATGCCCTTGGAGGAATCAAAGCCATCGATTTCACCTAGAAGCTGATTCAGGGTTTGTTCCTGCTCCGTGTTTCCGCCATAGCGGGCATCCCGGGAGCGGCCTACCGCATCAATCTCGTCAATAAAGATGATGCAGGGAGCAACCTTTGCCGCCTGATTAAACAGATCCCGCACACGGCTGGCACCAACACCCACAAACATTTCCACAAAGTCAGAACCGGAAATGGAGAAAAAGGGGACATTGGCTTCGCCGGCAACGGCTTTGGCAAGCAAGGTTTTGCCGGTGCCGGGGGACCCTACCAGCAGTGCGCCCTTAGGCAGTTTGGCACCAATATCTGTGTATTTCTGGGGATTGTGCAGAAAATCAATAATCTCCTGCAATGATTCTTTGGCCTCGTCCTGCCCGGCAACATCCTTAAAGGAAACCCCGGTCTGCTTTTCCATATAGACCTTAGCTTTGCTGGCACCAATGCCACCCATCATGCCGTCGCCGCCCAGACGCTTGGTTAACATGCTCATTACACCGAAGACCAGACCAAACATGACCACATAGGAAAGAATCATCATAATGCCAGAGTTATCCTCCACGATTACCTGATTCACCGTAACGCCGGAGGCATCCAGTTCTTCTGCCAATGCCCGGGAATCGCCGCCCTCGGGGAGCCCTGTGTAGAATGCTTTCTGCTGGGAAGCTGGCTTTTCCGATTCTTCTTTGGTCATGTAGATGAGCCGGTCAAATTGAATTTCCACCTCTACCAACTGTCCGTTTTCTTTTGCATCCAGAAAGGCAGAATATGTGGTTTGGGTGTACTGGCCGGCGCGGATAGCGTTAAACACCCAACTGATTACCAGAATCAGCGCAACAGAAATAAGCAGTGCGGTCCATATATTGATCTTGGGCTTTTTATCGTTGTTCTTCGGATTTCTGTTCTGGTTGTTATTTTGTTCCAAATCAGTCGCCTCCCGGATTCATTTTGCCCATAATAACATATTTTTGACTTGGGTGCAATGAAAGATACATAGATTCACAGTAAACTTTCTGTTAATTTCTCCTATGGCAAAAAATAGCAGTTGTAGACATCACAAAAATTTGATACAATGATATATCATTGAATCTATATGTAAAGAATTTCGATTTGCTGCCCCAACGGCGGGATAAATCGAAAGTGGAAGAACAGGAGAATCGATATGAGAGAAGACCGTTATCGCCGCCGGGAAGCCAAACCTGTCGCAGAGGAGATAGAGGGGCAGTTAGAAGGTCGTAATGCCTTGACAGAGGCACTGCGTGGCGGAAGGACCATTGATAAAGTGTTTATTGCCTCCGGGGAGACGGATAAGGGTTTGCAGCGTCTTGCCGCCCAAGCCAAGGAAGCCGGTGCGGTAATTGTACCGGTCGATCGCCGGAAATTGGATGCCATGAGTGTAACCCACGCCCATCAGGGGGTAATTGCTCTGGCGGCGGCAAAGGAATATGTGTCCATAGACGATATTTTGCAGGAGGCGGCGGATAGAGCGGAGGCACCGTTGCTGGTCATTTGCGATGAGCTGACAGACCCGCACAATCTGGGCGCCATTCTTAGAAGCGCGGAATGTGCCGGTGCTCACGGGGTAATTATTCCAAAGCGTCGCAGTGTAGGCTTGACTGCTGTGGTCGCCAAGGCGTCTGCCGGTGCTATGGAATATATGAAGGTGGCAAGGGTTACAAATATCAATGCTGTTATGGAGGAACTGAAGCAGAAGGGCGTCTGGATTTTTGGAACTGCCGCCGAGGGTTCTATCCCTATGTATCAAGCAGATTTTACCGGTCCTGCGGCCATTGTGATCGGTTCTGAGGGGGACGGCATGAGCCGGCTGGTGCGGCAGAATTGCGATGTTACCGTACACATTCCTATGAAGGGGAAGATCTCGTCGCTGAATGCATCGGCGGCCGCATCGATTTTGCTGTACGAGGCGGTGCGGCAGAGGACTAAGGAGGGATAAGGATGGACGAACAGGAACTTCAGGAGTTTAGTCTGGAGGATATTATTAAGGAATTTAGCGATGCTCCGGATGAGGATTCGCCCAATGCATTGGAAGACAAGGAAAATCCCCAGGAGGAGGAGGCAGCCGGAGAGCAGGTACCTGCTGAAGCAGAAAAACCGGTGGTTACCGACGCTACCATCCGATTGGACCGGATTCCGGATACACAGGGGCAGGTGCGTAATGCCCAGCCCATTACAGATGAAGAAGACGAGCAGCCGGTAATGCCTGTTCAAGAGGAAAAGACAGAGCCCTATTCTTCGGAATGGGAGCCGGAATATGAGCAGCCTATCGCGGAATATATTCCCCAGCCGCCGTTGGTATTTCCACGGCGTTCCCGGTTACAGGAATTAAAGCGGAAGCTTGTAGCCGGACCGGAGCGGCAGTACTATGCCCTGGCGGAAAAAGGTCTGGGCAAATTGCAGGCAGCTATATTTGTATGCTGTATTGTGGTGCTGCTCTCCGCAGCAGCTACGGCGATGTATGCCTTTGGTCTGGTGCCTGAAAATCGTATGCGTCTGGTGGTCTTCGGACAGTTTCTTGCTATGCTGGTATCCGCCCTTTTGGGCAGCTACCAACTTATGGAGGGAGCTGTGGATTTGATCCGGAAGCGGTTTTCTCTGAACACGCTGCTGGTATTTACCTTTGTGCTTTGCTGCGTAGACGGTGTGTTGTGTCTGCAACAGCTTCGGGTGCCCTGCTGTGCTGCATTCAGCCTACAGGTAACGATGTCGCTGTGGAATACTTATCATAAGCGGAATACCCAACTGGGACAACTGGACACCATGCGTAAGGCTACCCGCCTGGACAGCATCGGTGTGGTGGAGGACTATCACGCGGAAGGTAAGGGCTTGCTTCGGGGCGAAGGTCAAGTGGAGCATTTTACCGAGACGTATCAACAGCCCTCCCGTTTGGAGAAAGTGTTGTCCATCTATGCTATGACTGCGCTGTGCGTAAGTCTGGCAGTGGGGATCGTGGGTGGAATCCTTCACGGCGTGTATGTGGGGATCCAGGTGGCAGCAGTTACCACCCTGGCAGCCATGCCTGCATCTATGTTTATCACTTTGTCCCGTCCCATGGCAGTATTGGAACGCCGGCTCCATAGTCTTGGGGCTGTGCTCTGCGGATGGAAGGGCGTGGAGATGCTCAGTGGAAAGGCTGTTTTCCCTGTGGATCACAATGATCTTTTTCCTGTGAGTACCGTAAAGATGAACGGTGTAAAGTTTTTTGGAAGCCGGCCGCCGGATTTTGTTATCTCTTACGCCGCCGCTTTGGTATCTGCCGATGGCGGGAGTCTGGAACCCTTGTTTACCCATTTGCTGGAAAGCCGTAACGGTATACACTATACTGTTGAGAATTTCCGTGCCTATGAAGAAGGCGGCATCGGCGGTGAGATCAACGGGGAGCCGGTTCTGGCGGGCAATCTGTCGTTTTTGAAGGAGATGGGTGTTGAGGTGCCCGAGGGTATCCGGGTCAATCAGGCGGTATGTGTTGCGATTGACGGAGAGCTTTCCGGTCTGTTTGCCGTTACCTATGAAAAGGACCGCGCCTGTGCTGCCGGTATGACGACCCTGTGTGCCTACCGGGGACTAAAACCGGTGCTTGTTACTGACGATTTTATGTTGACCTCCGGATTTATCCGCAGCAAGTTCGGCGTGAATCCTAAGCGGATTCTGTTTCCCCAACGGGCAGAACGTATGATGCTGCATGAACAGACCCTGGAACCGGAGGCAGAAGCGGCAGCGTTGATTACCGGTGAGGGACTGGCTCCCTTTGCTTATGCAGTTACCGGTGCACGTGCTTTAAAAAATGCCTGCACCCTTGGTGTGATTATTCACATGGTCGGTGGTGTTTTGGGCATTTTGATGATGCTGGTATTGGCAATTTTGGGAGAGACCGGGTTGCTGACCCCGGCGAACATGTTCTTGTACGAGCTTGTTTGGTTCCTTCCGGCACTGCTGATCTCTGAGTGGACCCGTACTATCTAAATAGAAATAAAGCTCCCGGAATCTTGTGATTCCCGGGAGCTTTATCTGTTAGAATATGGTTTGCACCAGCAGCATATAAAATACGGTCCCCACACCGATTGACAGCAGGGAGTTTCGTTTCCACAGGTGCAGCAGTGCCACCGCCAGACAGCCCAGAAGCTCCGGGATGCCATAGGGGGGGCTGAGAAATGCCACATCCTTCATACAGTACACCACCAGCATGCCCATGATGGCATAGGGCAGGACCTTGCCCAGATATGTAATGATTGGGGGTGTTTTTCTTCCGCTTCCGAAAATCAGAAAGGGAAGAAACCGGGTGGCCATGGTTACAAGGGTTGCCACCACAACAATCCAGACACTATGCATTTTTTGCCCTCCTTCCGGTCTTGCGGGAGACGATCAGAAGACCCGCGATCAACGCCATAGAAGGAATGAGGAAAATCTCCCTGCCAAAGATGGTAAGACATAAAGCGGTTGACATAACACCAATAATGGCGGGGCGGTGTTCCTTGTTGTCTAACCATTGCTCTACAAACATGGTTACGAACAAAGCGGTGAGGACGAACTCTATACCTTCAAAGCTAATGGGAAGGGAGGTACCGACAATATTACCCAGCACACAGCCGCAGATCCAGTAAATATGATCCAAAAAGGTTACAAGGAAGCAGTATAGATGGCGGCTGACACCTTTCGGTGGCTGATTTTGGGTTACCAGAGAATAGGTCTCATCTGTCAGACCAAATATCATGTATGCTTTTTTTCTGCCGGCATCTTTGTAGGTATCAACCAGAGAAATTCCATAAAAAAGGTGCCGCGCGTTGACCAGCAGGGTGGCGACGGCAGTGCTTAAGAGGGATGCCTGAGTGGCCAGCAGGCTGACAGCAAGATACTGTCCGGAGCCGGCGAATATAAATAGTGCCATAAAAAATGCCCATAGGATTCCGTAGCCTTTTTCTGCAAGCAGGATACCGAATCCCATTCCCAGAAACAGATACCCTGTAAAAACCGGTATCGTATCCCGGAAAGCGATCTTGATTGCTTGTTTGTTCATGAATATACATCTGCCTTTCTGTCTCCACAGATTATATTCATTTCAGCAGGCGTTGTCAACTTGACATTTGCCTATATGAGCCGATATAATAAGGAAAACCAACATATACTGGAGGCATAACTATGCAGAAATATAAACAGGCGGTAGAAAAGCACCAAGACTTAATATTAAATGCCCTTGATTACATTTGGAAAAACCCAGAGACCGGTTACAGGGAATGGAAGACCCATGCCTATTTGGAGGAGGCCTTTGCCAAGCTGGGTTATGAGCTGACGTTGGCGGGGGATATTCCTGGGTTTGCTGCTCAAGTGGATACCGGCAGAGAAGGTCCCACCATCGCGGTTTTCGGAGAGATGGATTCCCTTATTTGTGCAACCCATCCGGATGCAGATCCCCAGACCGGTGCGGTCCATGCTTGTGGACACTGCGCCCAGGCAGCAGCACTTCTGGGTCTGGCTGCCGCGCTGAAGGAACCGGGTGTTCTGGATGAAATGTGCGGCAAAATTCTGTTAGTAGCGGTGCCTGCTGAGGAACTGATCGAGGTGGAGTACCGGGAAGAACTGCGGAGCAAGGGGATTATCCGATACTTTGGCGGTAAGCCTGAGTTTATGTCCCGTGGACTTCTGGATGGAGTGGATATGGCGATAATGGTCCATACTGCCAGTATCGGTTCCAGCTCCGGTGTTATGAATCTGGGCTCCAACGGCTGCATTGCCAAGAGTATTTGCTTTGAAGGCGCTTCGGCGCATGCTGGTGGTTCTCCGCATCTGGGTATTAACGCCCTGTACGCGGCAAACACGGCACTGAGTGCCATTAATGCTTTGCGGGAAACCTTTAAGGACGATTCCCACATTCGTGTCCATCCCATCATTACTGCCGGTGGTGTGGCGGTCAATGCGATACCGGATATTGTAAAGATGGAAAGCTATGTCCGGGGTGCCACGATGGAGGATATTCTGGAGGTTAACCGGAAAGTCAATCGGGCAGTGGCGGCTTCTGCTGCAGCAATTGGGGCGAAGGCACACCTGCGGGATGTTCCCGGTTACTGGCCCAGAAAGCACCCCCAAGATGGCATTGCGTTGGTAAAGGATGCTATGGAACAGGTGCTGGACAATGTGAAGTGCGGCAGTGGCTGGGGCACCGGGTGCTCTGATATGGGCGACGTGGGCGCGGTGATGCCTGCGCTGCATCCTTCCATCGGCGGCTCACAGGGAACCTCTCACAGCAACAATTACAAGATTGTAGATTCCTATACCGCAGGTGTTCAATCTGCCCAGGTGCAGTTGGTATTTCTGGTTATGGCCCTGCGGGACGGCGGAAAGCGGGCAAAGGAAATTATTGAAAATTACGAACCTGCCTTCCGATCCATGGAAGAATACTTTAAATTTGTGGATAAACTGAATCTGGATCGGGACGCAGTCGTCTATGAGGGCGATCACAAAGTAACACTGACCTTTGGGGAGGAATGAATTTGAAAAAGCAGATCAATATCTGGGATTATGCCGGGGCTGTCATGAAGGCGTTGGGCAGGGGTGCGCTCCTGACCACCTGTGCCCATGGAGAAGTGAATACCATGACCATTGGTTGGGGAACCGTCGGTGTGGTGTGGGCAAAGCCTGTGTTCCAGGTGCTGGTCCGAAAAAGCCGTCATACCAAATCACTGTTGGATGAGAACGGGCAGTTTACTGTAAATGTACCCATGGATGAAACGGCAAAGAACATTCTGGGGGTCTGCGGTACCAGGTCCGGTCGGGAAATTGACAAAATTAAGGAATTGGGATTGACCTTGGAGGCTGGGCAGACAGTGTCTGTTCCTGCAATTCGGGAACTGCCTTTGACCTTGGAGTGCAAGGTCATCTATCAACAGGATCAGGAACCCGGTGCGATTGACCCGGAAAGCTATGACCGTTTCTATGCCAAGGGCACAAAGAATGAGGGCGACCATCACACAGTGTATTATGGTGAGATCACGGCTGCCTATATTATCGAGTAAGGATGAATCTGCTAATGAAGAAAATCGGTGTATTGGGTGCCGGAACCTGGGGAATGGCACTTGCCAGAATGCTGTCCGTCCATGGGCATGAAATTACGGTATGGTCTGCCATTGAACGGGAAATTGATGAATTTTCCGCTACCCGGAGGCACCCGAATCTTCCCGGTATGGAAATACCCGAAGAAGTCCTGTTCACCAAACAGATAGAGACGGCTTGCCGAAATAAGGATATTCTGCTTTTTGCGGTGCCATCTCCCTTTGTCCGCAGCACTGCCCGCAGTGCCGCAAGTTATGTGGAGGATGGACAGATTATTGTGGATGTGGCAAAAGGGATTGAGGAAAAGACCCTATTTACCATGACCCAGATTATTAAAGATGAAATAAAGAATCCCACGGTGAAGCTGGTAGCACTGTCCGGTCCTACCCATGCCGAGGAGGTAGCAAAGGATCTGCCGACCACCATTGTTTCTGCCTGTGAGGATCCGGAGACGGCTGAGGCGGTGCAGGAGATATTTGCCAATACCTGTATGCGGGTATATACCAATGAGGATGTGCTGGGCGTCGAGTTGTGCGGTGCTATGAAGAATATTATGGCACTTGGCTCGGGGATTGCTTTGGGGCTGGGCTATGGCGACAATACCAAGGCGGCACTGATCACCCGGGGCATGGCAGAGATCGTTCGTCTGGGTGTTGCTATGGGTTGTAAGGAGACTACCTTCTATGGTCTTGCGGGTATCGGCGATCTGATTGTTACCGCTACCAGTGTCCACAGCCGAAACAACCGCTGCGGCATGTTGCTGGGGCAGGGTGTCCCGTCGGCAGAGGCGATTAAGCAGGTGGGGATGGTAGTTGAGGGCATTCATGCGCTGCCAGCGGCGATGCGCTTGGCGAAAAAATACGGCGTGGAAATGCCCATTGTGGCGGCGGTAGACGCTGTGGTGAATCATGAGGCAGACGCCCGCCTGGCTGTCATGGGTCTGATGACCCGCGAACAAAAAGCGGAGAATTGAACTAGGGCGGCACTGATAAAGTGCCGCCCTAATGACTGTTTGCGGTGAAAATAATAGCTACGTAATACTTTTTGGGGGAAATTATGAACTTTTTGTGGTAGCTCTTGACATGGTGGCGGTCTCTTGTTATAATGCCCCGGGATAAGTTTGGAAGGCTGGTAGATGGAGGCTGACGATATGGGATTTGCAGAGCTTTTGCTCCTGGCAATAGGGCTGAGTATGGATGCATTTGCGGTGTCTGTCTGCAAGGGTCTTTCCATGAAAAAAGCAACAGCAAAAGCCGGTGTCCTTTGCGGCGTATGGTTTGGCGGTTTTCAGGCGATGATGCCGTTGATTGGTTTCTTTCTTGGCAAAATGTTTGCCGGCGCCATCGAAGCGTTTGACCATTGGGTCGCCTTTGGCTTGCTTGCCATTATCGGCATCAATATGCTCCGGGATGTGTTTAGCAAGGATTGCGACTGTGAGCAGCAGGATGCAGACCTTTCAGTCAAGACTATGTTTGTTATGGCCGTAGCGACCAGTATTGATGCTATGGCAGTGGGCATTTCTCTGGCAATGGCGGGGAATGTGAATATCCTTACGGCAGTGTTGTTGATTGGCGTGATTACATTTACCCTGTCGGCAGCCGGTGTGAAGATCGGCAATGTTTTTGGCAGTCGGTTTGAAAAGAAGGCGCAGTTTGCCGGTGGTGTTATTCTGATTCTCCTTGGTACCAAGATTTTGCTGGAGCATTTGGGGATTCTGGGATGATAAGAACAAGAAACAGACTTGGTCTGTGTATTGCCCTGCTGGTGCTGAATTTAACCTTTATCTGGGGTAATTCTCTGCTGCCCGGAGAAGTATCGGGTGCGTTGAGCAAGTGGGTTAAGGATATTATTGCCCTGCTGATTCCCGGTCAAATGGGAGAAGGTGAGGGCCACGGCCTATTACGCAAGCTTGCCCATTTTACGGAATTTTGTACCTTGGGTATGTGCCTGCGGTGGCTGTTTGGGATGCTGGCACATAAAAAGTGGATGCATTTCGTTCTTCCATTGGGGGCCGGTTTTCTGGCGGCTTGTATTGATGAGACGATACAGTTATTTGTCCCGGGACGGGGTCCCGGAATTAAGGATGTAGGAATCGACACTGTGGGAGTTCTTGCAGGCGTCGTTTTCATAACAATAATCTATCAAAAAACAAAATATTCGGAGGATAACAAAATATGAAGAAGATCATTGCAATGCTCCTGGTTATGGTAATGGCCATGGGTATGGTTGCCTGTGGTGTGAGCGAGGCCGGCGGCAACGAGGATAAGGCAAATTTGCCTGCCAGCGCGCTGGAGATTCTGGAGACTGTCTGGGCTTCTTATGGTGAGGACGAAAAGTTCTTCGCTATGGGTGGCGACTATACCAACCCTGTAGACAACGCTCCCGGTGAGTTTAGCCTGGCTGAGCCCGAGAATGTAACGGCAATGCTGCTGGTACCTGCGGATCAGCTTTCCAACATTGATGCTGCCGCATCTTTGACCCACGCTATGATGCAGAATAATTTCACCTGCGGCGTGTTCCACGTTACCGGCGATGCTTATGCTTTCGCTGAGGCAATGAAGAATGCCATCTCCACCAACCCCTGGATATGCGGTATGCCCGAGAAGATGATTGTTGCTGTGATTGGCGGCGAGTATGTTCTGGCTGCGTTCGGCATCAACGATGCTATGGGCCCCTTCGAGACCAAGCTGACTGCTGCTTACCCCGAGGCTGACCTGAAGTACAACGAGGCCATTGCTGGCTAAGTAAAAAGACCGAAAAAGCAGCGGCAGTGCCGCTGCTTTTTTATATATGGCAGATATGTGCCATATATAAAATCCTGTTTTTCGGTGAGATTGTTCCTTAGAAATCGTAGGGGCGACCATTGGTCGTCTGTTGCGGACGTGCAATACACGCCCCTACAAATAGGATAATCAAACGCACCGATAGATCGGAATTTGATAAAATGACAAGGAGGATACGGCATGCTTTTTTCCGGTATTCCTTTTCTGTTTTATTTTCTGCCGGCGGTGCTGGCTGTGTACTTCCTGGTTCCCCGGTGGCTGAAAAACACGGTGTTACTGGTCTTCAGTCTGGTCTTCTATGCCTGGGGTGAACCGCTATACGTTCTGCTGATGATTGCTACGATTATACTGTTTTACCTCTGCGGCATTGCCATAGGCAGAAGCAAAACGCAGAAAGGGAAAAAGCTATGGCTTACGGTTTCTGTAGTGGTAAGTCTTGGGCTTTTGGCAGTATTTAAGTACGCAGATTTTTTGGTTGGCAATGTAAATTCCCTTACTGGGCTGAAGATACCCCTTTTGGGGTTGGCGTTGCCAATCGGCATCAGTTTTTATACCTTTCAGTGCTTGAGTTATACCATTGATGTATACCGATGCACGGCGGAGGTACAGAAAAATATTGTCAGCTTTGGTGCCTATGTATCTTTGTTTCCGCAGTTGATTGCCGGTCCTATCGTCCGGTATGTGGATGTGGCTCGGGAGTTGGACCACCGGACCCATAGCTGGAACGACATTGCTCTGGGGCTGCGGCGGTTTCTTGTGGGTCTTGCCAAAAAGATACTCGTTGCCAACCAACTGGGAGAGCTGACCAATATTTTCCGGGATTCTCCGGAAAAGTCGGTGTTGTTCTATTGGATTTATGCCATCGCCTTTACCTTGCATATCTACTTTGATTTTTCCGGCTATAGCGACATGGCTATTGGACTGGGCAGGGTGTTTGGATTCCGGTTTATTGAGAATTTCAACTATCCCTATTTATCCAGATCCATATCGGAGTTTTGGCGCCGGTGGCACATGAGTTTAGGCTCTTGGTTCCGGGACTATGTTTATATCCCTCTGGGCGGCAACCGGGTCGGTAAGGGACGATGGGTGTTTAATATCCTGGTGGTTTGGATGCTCACAGGGCTTTGGCATGGAGCAGCATGGAATTTTATCCTGTGGGGGCTTTTATATGCAATATTTCTACTGTTGGAAAAAAGGGTCCCCGGGCTGCAGAAAATGCCGGACATTTTGCGCCGGAGCTATGTGTTGTTGGTAGTAGTGTTGGGGTTTGTGCTGTTCAATGCTGCTGATCTTTCTCAGGCTTTTTCGGATATAGCTGGTATGTTCGGCTTCAGTGGTGTCCCGATGGTAACAGATCAGACGCTTTATTATCTAAGGAGCTATAGCCTTTTGCTTGTGGCTGCAATCATCGGGTCTACGCCAGTGGTGAAAAAACTGGCGTGTAGGATTGAAGAAAGACCCATAGGCGCGGTGCTGGAAGCAGCGATGATGATTTTACTGCTTTTGGTATGTACCGCATATCTGGTGGATGGTTCATTTAACCCGTTTCTGTATTTCCGCTTTTAAGGAGGCTGTATGATGACCAAAAAAATAAGAGCCATCGGTGCAGCCCTGTTAGTGGCAGTATGGGTTGCTTTGGCGGCCTTTGCCTGGCTGCGGCCTGCCGGGGAAATGTCTGAAACAGAGCGGCGGCTCTTGGCACAGTTCCCCGGGATCACATGGGAGACACTGCTGTCCGGTAAGTTTATGACAGATTTTGAGGATTATACGCTGGACCAATTTCCTGCCCGGGATCAATTCCGGCAGTTAAAGTCTTTGGTTCATTACCGTGTGTTTGGACAGAAGGACAATAACGGTATTTATATTCAGAATGGCTATGCTGCCAAGCTGGATTACCCTATGAACAGCCAGTCGCTGGATTATGCTTTGCGGCGGCTGACCTTTGTGTATGAGACATATCTGAAAGATACGGGAAGTGCTGTGTATACGGCGGTGATTCCCGATAAGGGCTACTACTTGGCACAGCAGAATGGGTATCCGTCTATGGATTATGACGCGCTTTTTGCCCGGGTACAGGAAAAACTGCCTTTCGGGGAGTATGTTGATTTGACCGATGTGTTGTCTCTGGAGGACTATTACCGCACCGATACCCACTGGCGGCAAGAATCGCTACTGCCAGCAGCAGAAAAACTGTGTGGTACGATGGGTGTTACGGCCCCTAAGGCAGAGGACATGACCCAGACCCTAATCGAAAGACCTTTCTATGGTGTTTATTATGGTCAGGCGGCCCTGCCGATGGATTCAGAAGCCTTGTATGTGATGAAAAGCCCCCTCTTGGATGCATGCAGCGTGTTCAACTATGAGACGCAGGGTTACACCCCCGTCTATGACATGGAAAAGACAGACAGTAAGGACCTGTATGATGTTTTCCTTTCCGGTCCGCAGGCACTGCTGCGGATTGAAAATCCCAATGCTGCCACAGACCGGGAGTTGCTTATTTTCCGGGATTCCTTTGGCAGCTCGCTGGCACCATTGTTGGTGCAGGACTATAAGACGGTAACGTTGGTGGACATTCGCTACTTTAGCAGCCAAATGTTGGGTAAATATCTGGAGTTTAACGGGCAGGACGTGCTGTTTTTATACAGCACACTGGTACTGAACAACGGAACCACACTGAAATAATAAAATCCTCCACAGAATTATCTGTGGAGGATGATTCTTTATTTATCTGTGAGATTCTGAATCCAACTGCCTTGGCGAATCAGCCTGTAACCGATAACGCATCGGAGCAGATCGATGCTGTTGCACAGGGCGAAAATCACCAAAATGGACACGGAGGTGTAGTGGCTGAGCACAAAAGCCAAAGGTATGCAGGTGGCCCATACGGCACCACTGTCAAAGACAAAAGTAGCCATGGCTTTACCACCGGCACGGAGGGTGAAGTACACCGGGAAAATATATGCCTGCATAGGCATATTGAACGAGGAGATCAGAATAAACAGGGATGCAAGCCGACGGATTTCCGGTGTGGTGTTGTAGATTCGGGGGAAGATCCCGGCCAACCCGGCGGTGATGAGCCCCACCAGCACACCGGAGACAAGGCACAGCGCAGAAAGTTTTCGGTTGGAATCCCGCACTTCTTCTTCCGGGCAACTGCTGCCCAGCATTTGACCGGTGATGATGCCCACAGTGTTGCCCAAGGAGCGGAAGACCACTGCGGTCAGGTTGCAGATGGTGTAGGTAATGCTCAGCGCAGGTGTTACATCCAGACCGCAGACGGAATAGCTTTGATTCAGCACCGCCATACCCAAAGACCAAAAGCCTTCGTTCAGCATCAACAGCACACCTTTGACGGCGACGTTTTTAAGCAGCTTGCCGGGAATGTAAAAGCTGCGGTAGACGCCCCGGACAAAGGGATTTTTCTTGGGATTCAGGTGGGTCCAGGCAACGACGATCAGAAGCTCTGCGTACCGGGCAATGACGGTAGCAATCGCAGCACCGGTAACACCCATAGCCGGCGCACCAAAATGACCGAAGATCAGCACATAGTTTAGTACCAGGTTGACAAACATGGCCACCACACCGGCAACCATAGGGACCGTGGGGTGTTCCGTTTCCCGGAGGGTGCTGGCGTAGGCGTTGGTCAAGGCAAAGGGGAGCATTCCCCACAGCATGGTGCGCAGATAATCCTGTCCGTGGAGGAGAGTCTTGGCAGCCAGCGCGGGATATCCTTCGCCCAATAGGTACAGGTTAATCATGGGTGTGCCCGCGAAGTAAAAGATACCCGCGCCCACGGCAGCCAGACCGATGCAGATATACATTTTGAAGCGAAAGGTGTGGCGGATACCCTCGTGATCACCGGAACCGTGGAACTGGGTGGTAAAAATACCGGCACCTGCCGCGCCACCGAACAGACACAGGTTAAAAATAAACAGCAGGTTATTGTTGGCGATGGTAACTGCACTGATCTCAGCAGTGCTAAGCTGACCTACCATAATATTATCCAATAATGACACAAAATTGGTAATCAGGTTCTGGATAATGATAGGCAGGGCAAGGACCATAGTTCTGCTATAGAACGCCTTATCGCCAATATAGCGTTTAAGCATAATGACACCTCATTTCATAAGGAAAAACCACAAGAGAGATTTACCCTTGGACAGCACTGCCTTACGGCGTGATGTCCGAGGGGGATTGTTAAATTTCCTTACCGCCACGGAACACACGCTTTTGGGTGTAGTCCCGGGTGCAGACGATAAAGTCTGCATACTTCCCGTTTTCAATAGAGCCGATTACATCCCCGCGACCGATAGCGCAGGCAGGATTGTAGGTGGCGGCACGAACGGCATCTGTCTCAGGAATGCCAAACTCCATGGCGTTTTTCATACACAGGAACAGATTACTTGCGGAACCGGCGATGGTGCCGTCGGCAAGGCGGGCTACACCGCCTGCCAGAAATACCGCTTGCCCGCCCAACGCATACTCTCCCTCGGGCATACCGCAGCAGCGCAGGGCATCGGAGATCAGCACCATCCGGCTGCCGCCAAACATGGAGAAAGCCAGCCGCACAGAGGCAGGGTGAACGTGCAAACCGTCGCAGATCAGTTCTGCCTGCACATTGTCATTTTCCACAGCAGCCGGAATTACACCGGGGCTGCGGTGATGAATCCCGGGCATAGCGTTGTACAGGTGGGTCAGGTGGGTGGCACCGGTATCAAATGCCATCCGGGCATCTTCATAACCGGCGTCCGTGTGGGCAACAGAAACGGTGCAAAGAGCCTTTGCCTGGCGGATAAATTCTTCAGCACCGGGCAGTTCCGGAGCTACATCGGCGATCCGTACCAGTCCTGCACAGCCTTCATACAATGCTTTGAAACCCTCAAAATCCGGGTTTTTCAGATATGCGCCGTTTTGGGCGCCTTTTTTCTTTTCTGAAAAATAAGGGCCTTCCATGTGGATACCCATAAGCCGGGCGCAGTCTTCCGGGGCAGCGTCGGAAAATTCCCGGGCGCAGGTGCATGCTTTTTCCAATGATTCATAGGGCAGGGTCATAGATGCGGGGGCAAAGGATGTGATGCCCTCTGTCAAAAGGTACTGCGCCATGGCAACAAGACCTTCTTTATCGCCATCGGAGAAATCCGCACCCATGGCACCATGGATATGTACATCCACAAGACCGGGAATTACAACAGCACCTTGCAGATCTATAGCATCCTCGGGGATGTCCCGGGACAGGACTTTTTCAAATCGGCCGTCTTTGGTAACGCCGAAGCTACCGGTATGGAATTGGAAATCCGCACCGTATATTCGAGCATTTTTATAAAACATAACTTACCTCAACTCCGGCAGGCTGGCATTCTCCAAGACCTTTTCCGGCTCCTTGAAAACATATTTATTGATCTTCTGTAACACATAAGCATTACCTGTATCGGTGTGGACCATCATGGTGGTATTTGATATGATTCTGGCCAAATTCGTGGCAGGAGATTGGGCTGGCGTTACAACAGAATGGGCAGACGGTTTTTCTGTACGCATTAGCGAAACCCCGCTTTATATATTCCAGTACATTGTAACATAAAGCGGTGGAAAAAGCAATCCTGCACAGTCTATAAAACTGTCCCGGCAGAAACCTGTCGGGACATATTAGGTGAAGATTATTGGGAGACTGTTTCCGGTAGTTTACACACATCTACCCAGTCCAAAGAACCGGAGTGGAGCTCCAGCTGTGGTATGGTAAGCTGGATGGCACTGTTGCTGCTGCCGCAGGCGGGGAAAACGGTTTCAAACCGCTTTAAAGATACATCCAGATAAACGGATACACCCTCGTTGACAGCAAAGGGGCAGACACCGCCCACAGCGTGGCCAATCAATTCCACGGCTTCTTCGGGTGAGAGCATTTTTGCCTTGGTGTGGAACCGGGTTTTAAACTTTGCGTTATCAATTCTGGCATCGCCTGCGGCAACCACCAGTATCGGCTTGCCATTTACCATAAAGGACAAGGTCTTGGCAATTCGGCAGGGCTGGCAGTGCAGTGCCTGGGCAGCTAACTCTACGGTAGCACTGGAGACGGGGAGCTCCAAGATCTGTTCTGCCATCCCCCGTGCTGCAAAAAAATCTCTTACTTTTTCAATAGACACAGTTATTTCTCCTTATCGTTGTCTGTAGATTCCGATAAACAGGAATTTTTATTCAGCACTTTTTCATTAGACGGATGTAAAATTCCACTGCCCGGGTGATGGATTTCAAGCGGATCCCTTCGTTGTTGCCATGGATGCTTTTGCGCTCCTGAGCGGTCATGTCCATAGCCGAGAACCGGTACACCCGGTCGCAGATCCTGCCGTAATGGCGGGAATCGGAGCATTGGACCATCAGGTAGGGAGAAACAATGCAGCCGGGCCATGTCTCGGTAACGGCAGAGGACACCTTTTCCCAGCTTTCGCAGTTGGTCCGGGAGATGGGGCTGGGCTGGAAACCTTCCAGAAGGGTGATCTCTACGGAATCATCCTTAATAGTTTTCCTTAAATATTCCAGGGCGGATTCCACGGTATCCGCAGGATTCAGCCGTATATTGGATACCAACTTTGCCTGCGGCGGTATCACGTTTCTGGCGTTGCTTCCCTCTGCCATGGTAAAAGCGACAGTTGTGCGGACCAATGCGTTGATTTCGCCGCCGTTTCTGCGGCAGATCAGATCCAGTGCCGGTTTGAACAGCCACAGGTTGGCAAATATCAGCTTAAAAGCAAAGGTAGCGTGGCGGCCCAGTGTGTCAAACATTTCCGCAGCCGGTTTGGTAATGTGCATTTTGAAAGGGTGGTCAGCAATTCTGCGGCAAGCCCTTGCCAGGGCGGTAATAGGGGTTTGGGGCAGGGGCGCAGAGGCGTGTCCTCCGGGGGAGCAAGCACTGTAGCACACGTTCATCATGCCTTTCTCGCCTATGCCGATCAGACCGCAGGGTGCTTTCACGCCGGGGAATACATTTTCCACCACGGCACCGCCCTCGTCCACTACCAATGCCGGCTGAATACCGTTTTCGATAAAGTAATCCACAAGATTGGCAGCACCTTTGCCGTTGACCTCCTCGCCGCCGGAAAAAGCAAAATAAATATCATTTTCCGGCACAAACCGCTCACCGATCAAATGATTGGCGGCAGATAAAACGCCGTTAAAGGTAGCCTTGGTGTCCAGCGTGCCGCGCCCCCAGAGAATACCGTCCTCAATAATACCGGCAAAAGGGGGCTTGTCCCAGGCTTCTTCGTTCACTGGTACGACATCATAGTGCGCCATCATCACGCTGGGCGCGCTGTGGGATTTTCCGGGCCAGCAAAACAGCAATGCCCGGTTGGGGAACTGCTGAAAGGTGCAGACTTCAAAAACGTTGGGATATAGTTCCGGCAGCAGCTTGATAAGCTTTTGAAATTCGGCTTCATCCTCCTGCGCCGGGTCATTAAAGGAGACAGTCCTGCACCGAACAAGCTGCTGAAGGGTAGAGATTGCCCCATTTGTATCAAACCGGATAACCTCCGGCGTGTTTGCTTTTTGAGGTTTTGGATGAAACAACATTGTCCGGAACAAAGCCACAGACAAAAGGACGAGGATCGCAATCAACAAAAAGGTCATTACAAAATACCTCTATATATAGCTATCAGATGACACAGACGAAAAGCAGGGAAAGGCGAACAAGCCTTGATGTCAAGGGCTTGATTTGGTTAAAAAGGGAGATACAACACACATGTGGTCAGTCTGCCCTTATCAAATCCTTAATGACTTCCCCGGCAATGATCAGTCCCGCAGCAGAGGGGACGAAAGCGACGCTTCCGGGCAGTGCCCGGCGACCTTCGGGCAGTTCTTCGGCAGAAATTGCTTCCGGGGCAGGGGAGAGGGGATCCTCTGTGGAAAAGAGCACCTTCAGATGTCGGATCCCCCGCTTGGCACATTCCTTACGCATGATCCGGGCAAGGGGACATACGGAGGTTTTGGAAATATCGGAAATTTGAAATTTTGTAGGGTCCAGCTTATTGCCGGTCCCCATACAGCTAATGATGGGGACCCCTGCCGCTTGTGCGGCGGTTACTAAGGCAAGCTTCCCGGTAACGGTATCAATGGCATCCACCACATAGCTGTACCCGGAGAAGTCAAATTCCGGGACGGTGTCCGGACCGAAGAAGGAGACTTTTGCGGTAACGGAGATCTCCGGGTCAATATCCAGCACCCGTGCTTTAGCCACCTCTGCTTTATATTTGCCTACGGTAGAGCGGGTAGCAAGAAGCTGCCGGTTTAAATTGGTTATACTGATGGTATCGTGATCTATAAGCTCCAGTGCGCCAATGCCACTGCGCGCCAGAGCCTCCACCACATAACCGCCAACGCCGCCCAGCCCGAATACAGCGACCTTTGCCTGTCTGAGCTTTTTCATGGCACCGTCGCCCAGCAGCAGTGCCGTGCGGGAAAAGGGATGCATAGAAATCCCTCCTTGTTTTTGATATGCCCATCCTAGCATGAAAGCGTCCTGCCTGTCAACGAACTTTTTCTTGGAAAATAGCTTGCTATTTTCGGCAATTTCCTATACAATGAACAGGTGTGATAAAACCATCCGCACAGAAAGAAGGGGAAGGTTATGGCAAAGATTGCCTTTGATAACGATTTATATATCCAGAGCCAGTCTGCCCATATCCGCAGCAGGATCGAGCAGTTTGGCGGCAAGCTGTATCTGGAGTTCGGCGGTAAGCTGTACGATGATAACCATGCCTCCCGGGTGCTGCCGGGCTTTCAGCCGGACAGTAAGCTGCGGATGCTCCTACAGCTAAAGGATAAGGTGGAGATGGTAATTGCCATCAATTCCTCCGATATTGAGAAAAACAAGATTCGGGGCGATCTGGGCATCACCTATGACCGGGATGTGATTCGTCTGATCGACATATTCCGTGGCTTTGGCCTGTATGTCAGCTCTGTGGTACTCACCCGGTTCAACGATAAAGATATTACCCGGGCGTTTCAGGCAAGACTGGAAGGCATGGGCGTAAAGGTGTATCATCATTATGCCATTGAGGGGTATCCGTCCAATATTGCCCACATCGTCAGCGACGATGGTTACGGCAAAAATGATTATATTGAGACCACCCGGGAATTGGTGGTGGTAACAGCACCCGGTCCCGGCAGTGGAAAACTGGCGACCTGTATGAGCCAGCTTTACCATGAGCATAAGCGGGGGCTCCAGGCAGGATATGCCAAATTTGAAACATTTCCTGTGTGGAACCTGCCACTGAACCATCCGGTGAATCTGGCGTATGAGGCAGCCACTGCGGATTTGAGCGACGTGAATATGATCGACCCATTCCATCTGGAGGCATACGGCACGACTACGGTAAACTACAACCGGGATGTGGAAGCATTCCCTGTTTTGGTAGCCATGTTTGAGCGGATTCTGGGGGAGTGTCCCTATAAATCCCCCACAGATATGGGCGTTAATATGCTTCGCAACTGCATTGTGGACAATACTGCTGCCGTGGAGGCATCCCGGCAGGAGATCGTCCGCAGATACTACGCCGCTCTGTGTGATGAGAAGCAGGGCAAGGCGGGTGCCGCAGAGGTTATGAAGCTGGAGCTTCTGATGAAGAAGGTGGGTGTCGGTGCAGAGGATCGGAATGTGGTGGCACC
>JAZRMP010000009.1:0-6152 GCA_045647705.1 Faecousia sp. | reverse complement strand
CGCGCTTGAGATCGATGGTCAGCTTTAAACCGTTCAGGTCTGTTTCGTCGCGCAGATCGTTGATCTCTTTGATCTTTCCCGCTTTAATGAGCTCTGCCACCTTGTCCATAATGGCTTCCAGCGTGGTAGAATAAGGAATTTCATAAATCTCAATGATATTCTCTTTCTGCAAATAACGCCACTTTGCACGAAGCTTAAAGCTGCCGCGACCGGTGTTATAGATTTCACGAATGGTTGCTTCATCAAAGAGAAGCTCTGCGCCTGTAGAGAAGTCCGGTCCGGGCAGCGTTTCCAGAATATCATGCTCCGGATTGTTCATCAGCGCAATGGTGGTATCGCAGATTTCCTTCAGGTTAAAGGAACAGATATTGCTTGCCATACCGACAGCGATACCCTGATTGGCAGAAACCAGCACATTGGGGAAGCTGGTCGGCAGCAGAGCAGGCTCTTTCATGGTAGCATCGTAGTTATCCACCATGTCAACTGTATCTGAGTCGATATCCCGGAACAGTTCATTACAGAAGCTGTCCAGTTTGGCCTCGGTGTAACGGGATGCCGCGTAGGCCATATCCCGGGAGTAGACCTTACCAAAGTTACCCTTGGAATCTACAAAGGGGTGCAAAAGTGTCTCATTGCCCCGGGCAAGACGCACCATAGTCTCATAAATAGCCGCGTCGCCATGGGGATTGAGCCGCATGGTCTGACCCACGATGTTGGCAGACTTGGTCCGGCCGCCATTCAAAAGGCCCATTTTGTACATGGTGTACAGCAATTTCCGATGAGACGGCTTGAAGCCGTCGATTTCCGGAATTGCACGGGAGACGATCACCGACATGGCATAGGGCATGTAGTTGATCTCCAGAGTTTCGGAGATGGCCTGTTCTGTGGTGGAACCTACCAAGCCCATAATGCCGCTGGTGTCGATCTTTTTCTTATTCTGTTCCGGTTCTTTTTTCTTTCGTGCCATTTGGAACCTCTCTTAGGAAATATCGGCCAGTTCCAGATATCTGGGGCCGTTTTCCGCAATAAAATTCTTACGCTCCTGCAGGGCATCCCCCAGCAAAACATCAAAATAATGACTGGTGCGCTCCGCATCCTCCGGCATGACCTTGATCAGCCGACGGGTCTCCGGGTTCATGGTAGTCATCCACATCATCTCCGGATCATTTTCACCAAGACCCTTGGACCGCTGGATGGTCACTTTCTTACCTTCCAGTTCTGCCAAAATCTTTGTCTTTTCAGACTCGTTATAAGCAAACCATGTCTTATCCTTGCAGGTGATCTCAAACAGAGGGGATTCTGCAATATACACATAGCCATCCCGAATGAGAGTCGGACACAGGCGGTACAGCATGGTGAGGATCAGTGTGCGGATCTGGAAGCCGTCCACATCTGCGTCAGTACAGATGACCACCTTGCTCCAGCGAAGCTGAGAAATGTCAAAGCTACTCAGTTCCTTGGCCTTCTTGCCCTGTACTTCCACGCCACAGCCCAGCACCTTCATCAAGTCAGTGATAATGGGGGATGCGAAAATCTTGTTGTAATCCGCTTTCAGGCAGTTGAGGATCTTGCCGCGGACAGGCATGATGCCCTGGAACTCCGCATCCCGGCTGAGCTTGACGCTTCCCAACGCAGAGTCACCCTCCACGATGTACAGTTCCCGCTTGTCGGTATCCTTGCTGCGGCAATCCACAAACTTCTGCACCCGGTTGGCAATGTCCACCTTGGCAGAAAGATTCTTCTTGATGTTGCTCTTTGTCTTTTCTGCAGACTCCCGGGCCCGCTTGTTGATAAGGATCTGCTCTGCGGCCCGATCTGCTTCCTGCTTATTTTCAATAAACCAGACTTGCAGTTGGTCCTTGAAGAAAGCAGTCATTGCCTCCTGTGTAAATTTGGAGTTAACAGACTTCTTGGTCTGGTTTTCAAAGCAGCCAATGGTGGAGAAACAGTTGGTAACCAACACCAGAGAGTCCTGAATGTCCTGATAGAGAATTTTGTTCTCATTTTTGGTGTACTTATTGTTTTCCCGCAGGTACTTGTCGAAGGCTGCAGTAAAACCAAGGCGCACCGCCCGGTCGGGGCTGCCGCCGTATTCCAGCCAAGAGGAGTTGTGGTAGTATTCCACATGGCTCACCTGCTTGCTGAAGCAGAAAGAGCAGGTGATCTTCAGCTTCATTTCCGGGCGGTTATCCGCATCCCGGCCACGACGCTCTGTCTCCCAATAAGCGGGCATGGTAAAAGCGTTATCTCCTACCAGTTCGCCAATGTACTGACGGATGCCGTCCTCGTAGCAGAACTCTTCCTCTTCAAATTTCTTGCCCACCTGATTGCGGAACTTGAAGTGAATGCCCTTGTTCACCACCGCCTGACGGCGCAGCACATCCCGGTAATAGTCAGAGGGAATGTTGATATCTGTAAACACCTGCTTGTCCGGCTTCCAGTGGAAACGGGAGCCGGTCTTGCGACCCCGGTCCGTGGGTTCTTTCTTCAAACCACCCTTATTGCGGCCTTTTTCAAAATGCAGGTCATAACGGAAGCCATCCCGCCATACAGTGGCATCGAAAAATTCAGAGGCATACTGGGTGGCACAAGAGCCAAGGCCGTTGAGACCCAGAGAATACTCATAGTTCTCGCCGTTTTCGCCATACTTGCCGCCGGCGTACATCTCGCAGAACACCAGCTCCCAGTTGTAGCGTTTTTCTTTTTCGTTATAGTCCACGGGGCAGCCACGGCCGAAGTCCTCCACTTCTACGCTCAGATCCTCATAGCGGGTGACGATGATGGTGTCACCGTGGCCCTCACGGGCCTCGTCGATGGCATTGGAGAGGATCTCGAACACCGCGTGCTTACAGCCTTCCAGATCATCCGAGCCGAAAATGACCGCAGGGCGCTTGCGAACCCGCTCCTCTCCCTTGAGCATGGAAATACTGGAATTTCCGTATTGTTCCTGTTTTTTAATCGCCATAATAGATACCACACTTATCCATAATAATTCCAGTTTATTATACGCATTTTTCCGGCAAAAGTCAACATTTCCCACTGCCTTGGATTTCCTATCCAGAATTTTGTACGCACACTTGCATTCGACAAAAAAGTGCGCTATAATGGGGCAAAGAAAGGAAGCGTTTTTAGATGAAGCTGACGACAAAACAAATCATGTTTATATTGATGTCCGTACTGTTGGTGCTGGTTGTGGTGATGAGTGCCATCGTTTTTAGCCGTGTGGGAAATTTACTTCAATTATCCGCCGGTCCGGATACCAATAGTACTCCCTCTACCAGTTCCGTGCCTTCCAGTTCCAGCATACCGGATGTATCCTCCTCCGTCACTCCCCCTCCGGCAACATCTGCTGATCACGAACATAAATATGCGAAGGTCAAGACCTACTCCGCCACCTGTGATACGGAAGGTTATACGCTGTATGAGTGCTCCTGTGGTAAGTCGGATATCCGGGATTTCACAGATCCTGTGGGTCACAAATACGGCACATCCACTGTGGTGGCAGCCACCTGCACCGAAGATGGCTGGACGGAGCGCACCTGCAGCCGCTGTAAACTTGTGGAAAAGACCAATCCCACCAAGGCCGGACATAAATTCAGCCTGTGGCAGGAAACAGAAGTCTCTAGCGGTGCGGCTATTAATGAGCAGCGAACCTGCAGTTCTTGTAAGTTGGTGGAGATTCAAAGTGTGAACTCTTCCGACAGTTGGCTCATTCACAGATCTACCCTCGACCCTCAGGATATGTTCACCCGTTACCAGATTGTCCTGAATCCGGACGAAAGCGGCAAAGGAACCACTTATGAGATTTATGTGGGTCTGGCTGATAAGACTTTGGAATTCGAATATAATGGATCAAAATTGAGCATTGTCTACACAGCAAATGACATTGTCAAAAGTTATGCTGTACCCTCCGGTACCAAGATTATTACCATCTATTCCGATGGCAGAGCAACTCCCGCTAAACCCGTAGCAGAACCGGAGCCCGAAATTCCGAGTACCAGCATTCCGGCAACCACCGGCCCTGCAACTCCCGACACCACCGGGCCCAATATTCCCACCTCGCAACCCACCTCGCAGCCTACTTCGCAACCCACATCGCAGCCTGCTTCCCAGCCTACTTCACAACCCACATCGCAGCCTGCTTCGGAACCCAGCTCCAATCCCACCAGCGAACCAAATGACTAATATTCAAACGGCCCGCTGCAGTTGCAGCAGGCCGTTATTTCTATTGTTTGCCACCCCGTCATTATTGACATCTGCAGGTGAATTATGATATAGTTGTCAAAGAAACGACACACAGGAGGACCCTAAATGACCAAGGAAAAAAGACCGCGCCGGCAGCAAGGATCCGGTTTGGTATTGAACAACCGGACTTTGTTGATTCTGGTGGGCATTTTATCGGCTGTACTGGTGGTGCTGCTGGTAATCAGCGGTAGCCTTGTCCGAAATGGGGCAACTGAGCCCGGAGATGCCAGCCTTAACAGCGAAAACAGCACCGGAGCATCTTCTTCTGAGCAGGCCAGCAGCGTATCAACACAGGCTTCGTCCAGCGTTGAGACTCAACCGCCATCCAGTGTGACTACCCAGCCTCCTACGGTACCCCCTACCAGCGCACCTAAGCCTGTGGTGCCCAGTGGCGGAAACTACATAGATGTGGGAACCGGATATATTGTAGAGGTTATTCAGGCTAATGTAGAGACCTTTAACGGAAAGACCAGTGACGACTATTCACACCCCACAAACAACTATCTGCCCGAAGGCACGGTAGACTATTGCGATGGCGAACTAAAATACAACGGGAAAACAGCGTATGTATTGCTGCGCAGCGGCCACCGGACCTATCTGGAAAAGAAAGTATACCCCTTTGAGCAGGAACCGATTTCCCGGGCCATTGCAGAGGTGAAGCGGTATGACGGCACATTGCCCGACCATAACGAAATAGGAATTGCCTCTTTGGAAACGGTGGGCCGGCATTCCATTCTGACCTTGGACAGCCTGTGGAAAGCACCGTTCTATTTTGAAACCAATCAATCCGGCTACGCAAATCCCAACGGCGGCAAGGACCGCAATTATGCGGTAACAAGCAACAATGCCACCTATGTGGACATCACTTTCTGCTATACTACCGTTTTCACCGGAAAGGTATCCATACCGGCTAATCACCCTCTGTTTAAGTCTGCAGAGGTAATCAAAAACGAATCTGATTATACCCTGCGTTTGCATCTGCGTAAGGCCGGCGGTCTCTATGGCTGGCACGCATACTACAATGACAACGACCAGCTGTGCTTTAAGTTTTTGATGCCTGCAAAGGCTGCTGGAGCAGAAAATAAGTACGGTGCAGATTTGACCGGTGTTACTGTGATGATCGATGTGGGACACGGTGGCATTGATGGCGGCGCAGTTGCATACTATTGCGACAAATGCAAACTGGGCTGGACCGACAAAAAGCAACTGCTGGATAAAAAGAATTGTCCTACCTGCAAGCAAGAAGTACAGATGCACGAGGAATCTGACCGCAATCTTGCATTGGCCAACGCCCTAAAGACAGAGCTGGAAAGCGTAGGCGCTACGGTCATCCTGAATCGTTCTGGTGACAAGTCCATTAACATCAACGACCGATTGAGAGATTTGATGGATACCGCGCCGGATATTTGCATAGCCATCCATCAGAATTCCTATAATGATGGGAAGGTAAGCGGCTTTGACAGTTTCTACTATACCCCTTGGTCCTATGTGGCGGCAAAGAACATTGCAACCTATACCAAGGAAACCGGTGTCTATACCAAATCCCGTTATCAGTGGTCTGTGAACTATTTCATGATGCGGCAGACGGTCTGTCCGGTGGTTTTGACGGAAAACGGCTATATGTCCAATTCCGCAGACCTGACTGCGATGATCGAACCTGCTAAGTTGGAAAGCAAAGCAACAGCCATTGCTCATGGCGTGGCAGATTATTTCCTGGCAATCAATAAATAACAAAAAATGCGCTGCTTAGGCAGCGCATTTTTAATCCTTTTTCAGAGGCAATGTGCGGAAGATTTCCCCAGTAATAGTTCGGTACTCCTGCAGGTCAGTGGTTTTCCGCAGGCGTTTGGCAAGTTTTTCGCTGTTTTCAAACCGGGGCAGCCAGTAGCTCCAGTTTTCTTTCATGC
>JAZRMP010000008.1:0-77914 GCA_045647705.1 Faecousia sp. | reverse complement strand
CCGTTGGGGAAGTGCTTGACGTTACGGATGTGGGCAAAAGCGATCCGGTCGCAGTGCTTACGGACAATGCTTGCCACATCGTTGTTGGGGTCGGCATTCAAAGAACCAGAACACAGAGTCAAACAGTTGCAGGGGTGATCCACCATTTTCAGGAACCGGTCAATATTCGCCTCGTTGATCAGCAGACGGGGCAGACCAAAGATGTCCCAGGGGGGATCGTCCATGTGGATCGCCATTTTGATGCCGGTCTCCTCACAGGTGGGCATCAGTGCTTCCAGGAAGTACTTGAGGTTTGCCCAAAGCTTTTCGTGGTCCACATCTTTGTAGGCTTTGAACAGTTCGTCCAGCTTTGCCATTCGCTCCGGTTCCCAGCCGGGGAAGGACATATTGTACTTTTCGGTAAAGTCCAAAATGTACTTAGCCATAGCGTTGTAGTCGTCCTGAATCATACCCTTTTCGTAGAACAGAGCAGTGGAGCCGTCTCCTACCTCATGGAACAGATTGGAGCGGGTCCAGTCGAAGATGGGCATGAAGTTGTAGCAGATCACCTTGACGCCAAACTTGGCAAGGTTGCGCATGGTGGTCTTGTAGTTTTCGATGTACTGATCCCGGGTGGGCAGGCCGATCTTAATGTCGTCGTGGACATTGACAGATTCTACCACATCAATGTTGAAGCCGTACTTGTCGCACTGCGCCTTGACCTCGGCGATTTCTGCTTCTTCCCAGATTTCGCCGGGCATTTTGTGATGCAGTGCCCAGACGATGCTGGTAACGCCGGGAATCTGCTTGATGTCGCTGAGCTTGATCTTGTCATTGCCCTCACCGTACCAACGGAAACCCATTTGCATTGGCATAACGATTCCTCCATATCCATCTGTAAGATGGTTAATTATGACAACAGTGTATCATCATATAAATGCAATATAAATTGTGCAGGTTGCTTGAAATATTGCAAATATTGCTGTATAGTGTTCTTGAGGTGATTTTTATGCGGGAACGCTCCCAAAATTTTGATCCCCGGCAGGTGATGCAGAGGGATACGTTTGAAATATTTCACTATCGGGATCCTCGCCCCGGTGTTGTGGAGGTGCACCACCACGATTTCTATGAGGTCTATTTTCTGCTGGATGGGGAAGTGGCATACTGGGTAGAGGGGCGGATCATCCGCTTGCATCCCGGGGATCTGCTGTTTATCAATCCGATGGAGCTGCACAGGCCCTTGACCGGTGGAGAAAATACCGCGTGTGAACGGTTTGTTCTGTGGGTCAATAGGGAATATTTGGAGAGTTTGTCCACGCCCCAGGTAAAGCTGACTGGCTGCTTTGATACCAATCTGCCCAATCACAGCCATTTGATCCGTCCTGCCAGCGCAGAGCGAGCCGTTCTGACTGCCCGAATGGGTGAACTGGTCCGGGAGTGTTACAGCAAGGATTTTGGCAGCCATATTAGCGCGCAGGGGGTGTTTCTCCAGCTTATGGTGCAGCTAAACCGTCTTGCCCGCCGTGCTGACGGGCGGCAGGAGGGAGAGCAGCTATCGCCTCTGGTGCAGGGAGCGATGCACTATATAAGCGAAAATCTTAGCGGGGAACTCTCTTTGGAAGCGGTAGCAGGAGCGATGTTTGTCAGCAAGTACCACTTGTCCCACGCATTCAGCCGGGAGGTGGGCGTCAGCGTATACCGGTATATCGTTTTGCGTCGGCTGATGCTGGCCCGGCAGATGCTCACTGCCGGGGAAACTGCCGCACAAGTGTGCAGAAGCTGTGGGTTTACGGACTACACCAGTTTTTACCGGGCATTCAAATCCGAGTACGGCATCAGCCCACGGGAGTTTGCCAATGGCTGACAGATCGGGGGAGCAGATTACCGGCGCAGGGATTCCCGGTATTCCTTGGGGGTCATGCCGGCGATTCGTTTAAATACTTTTGAAAAATACTGAACATCCACGATCCCGCAGTGCTGCGCCACAGTCTGGATCTGCAACCCTGTGGTTTCCAGCAAATGCATAGCGTGCCGGATCTTTCGGTTGTTGATATATTCGGTTAATGTCTGACCGGTCTCTTTCTT
Organism: Faecousia sp.; assembly: GCA_045647705.1. GTDB lineage: Bacteria > Bacillota > Clostridia > Oscillospirales > Oscillospiraceae > Faecousia. The sequence goes on along the minus strand of JAZRMP010000008.1, from coordinate 75,850 downwards.
AAATAGAGTAGACAGATAGCTGCCGCTTACATTGAGCATCTGGGCAAAGTGCCGCAGGGTGAGGTTGGCGGAAATATCTGCATCGATGCAGGTAATGACCTTCTGCACCGGGGGAGAATAGTTTTTTAGAGAATGACGCCGAACGAGACGACAATAGCTGCGGAACATTTCCGTCATAAGCCCCGGAGCTGCATCCAAAGAGCTGAGCTGTTCGATCTTTCCGGCGAAGGATGAAGAAGTGCTGTCCAGATAGATGGGGTGTACACCGCCCTGCTCTGCGGCTTTGCGCAGGAGGGTGTTCATAATAATGCAGTAATTCTTTACATTCCGTATGGGGTCAGCGACCCTCTGTTCCAGGGCGTGGAAGGAATACGAGGTAAAAAACAAATCGGCTTTGTGAAGCTGTCCCTTATATACAGCTTCGATCATTTCGTTTTCGTAGCCGTACCGCAGTTCCAAATTTTTAATGTACCATTGCGCATCTTCCTCTTCCGAGGAGGGTACTTTTTTGGGTGCAGGCGCGGTGTCGGCGTAAGACGGTTCCAGAATCTCTACCCGGTAGCTGTTTATACCCCAGATCCTCTGACAAAAGGAATCCAGCAGTGCAAACAGGTGATCCCCTTCGGAAAGCACCGGAAGTTCGCTGAAGTACTGCTGAAGCTGCTTTTGTTCCACAGGCGGAACGGCGTTGCGCTCACAAATTTCCAGAAGCTGTCTGGAAGAAGGGGGCGCGGATAGGTAGGGTCCAATCAGGAGCAGCACCTGCTGGGGCAGATCCGGAAGCAGCAGATACCGATACCGGCAGGTAAAGTTGTCAGTGATCCAATATAGTATGGCGGGTTTTGCCTGCTTTAACTGCTCCACGGGGACGGGGTCAGTCTGGTGGGGGGAGAGAAAAATTGTGTGCAGATCCTGTTCCGGTTCGGTAAGCGTTTCCATATCCATAATGTTGGTTTGAACACGGCATTTTCGCATGGTTTCCCGCAGCAGCCGCAACTCGGCTTCGTAAAACATAAGGAATCCTCCCTTGTTTGTCAAAAAAGACAAAATACAAAAGCGCATTTTTATTATTATAGTATATTATACTGATAAAGACAATAGAAAAATCCTGTTTATATTGAAAATTATACAAATCCGGTTAAAAATAATCCTCACACAAAAAAGGATAATCCTATATAATACAACTATGATCCACAACTGTGGGATTATGATGTAACGGAGGATTTGTCTTTATGGAAACAAAGGAAAAGAAGTTAAGACCCTTTGGCATTCGGGACAGCCTTGCTTATGCTGCTGGTGATCTGGGCTGCAACATGAGCTTTGCTCTGAAAGGCACTATGGCGCTGTTCTGGACCCAGGTCATGGGTATGGGCCTGTGGTATTCCCTGCTGCTGGTGATTGTGCAGGTTTGGGATGCCATCAACGATCCACTGATCGGTTCTATTATCGACGCGGACAAGCGTAAGTATAAGAAAAATAAGTTCCTTACATATATCTGGGCTGGTTCTATTGGCCTGATCGTAGGCGGCGCATGCTGCTTTATCCCTGTGCCTCAGGCACCGGTACTGGCAAAGGCCATTATCTTTGTTGCCGGTTATGTGGTATGGGACGCATTCTACACCGTGGCGAATGTGCCTTACGGTAGCCTGCTGTCTCTGATCTCCGACGATGCAGCAGACCGCGCATCTCTGTCTGCATGGCGTTCTATCGGCTCTATGTTCGGCAATATGCTGCCTATGGTGATCCTGCCTTTCCTGATCTACAACGAGGACAAGTCTCTGAACGGTCCCATGGTATTCGTCGCTGCACTGGTTATGGGTGTGCTGGGCTTCATCTGCTTCCAGTTTATGATCCGCAACACCGAGATCCGTGTGGATACCGACATTACCGTTAGCGAGGAGCAGCCTAAGTTCAATGTTTTTAAGGCTATGGGCAATTTCCTGCGTAACCGTCCTGCCATGGGCGCAACTCTGGCGGCTATGGGTATGTTCATCGGCATGCAGGGCGCGACTACTGCTGTTTCTGTTACTTTCCAGATCTACTTCAAGAACCCTGAGATTTCCGGTCTAGTGTCTATGTTTGCTATGATTCCTATTGTTGTCTTTACACCCCTTGCCCGCAAGATGGTGGTCAAGTACGGCAAGAAGGAACTGTCCATTGTCGGTGCCATTGCTTCTATCATTGGCGGTCTGGGCATGTTTATCATCACCCCCAACAACCCCGGTATGGATTTGGTTATCTATATTGTTTGCCAACTGGTTTACAGCCTGGGCTTGGGCATCTATTCCACCGTGTCTTGGGCAATGATGGGCGATGCCATTGACTATAACGAGTGGAAGACCGGCAAGCGTGAGGAAGGTACAGTTTACTCCCTACACTCTTTCTTCCGGAAGTTGGCACAGGGCGTAGGTCCTGCTGTGGCACTGGTCATTATGGGTACCCTGGGCTATGTAAACAATGCGGTCGACCCCGTTAGCGGTGAAGCATTCATTGATGTTGCCCTGCTATCCTTTGACGTGGCTGTAAATCTGCGTGTGCTGGTGGCGGTGCTGTTCCTGGTGTCCGCAGTGATGCAGTTCATCGGTCTGGCGCTGGTCTACAACCTGGATAAGAAGACCTTGGAAAAAATGAATGCGGAGCTGGCGGAACGCCACGCAGCCGAATAAGCAAAGTCAGTAGGGGAGGGCCTGCGCGCCCTCCCTTTTTCAAAACCGATTTGGAGGAAAAACAAGTGAGACAAATTATTAATCTGAACAGCAAGTGGGCTTTCGCCAAGCAGGTTGAGACCGTTCCTGCCGGCATTGACGAAGGATGGGAAACCGTGGATGTGCCGCACTGCTGGAACGCAGTGGACGGCCAGGACGGCGGTAACGGCTATTACCGTGGCACCTGCCACTATGCAAAGTACCTGAACAAGAACGACCTGCCCGATGCTGATCGTTACTACCTGGAGATCCAGGGCGCGAACTCTTCCGCCGATGTGTATATGGACGGCAAGAAGCTTGCCCACCATGACGGCGGCTACTCCACCTGGCGTGTGGACATTACCGAGAGCCTGGGCGAGAACAGCCTGCTGGTGATCGCGGTGGACAACAGCGCCAATGAGACTGTCTATCCCCAGATGGCGGACTTTACCTTCTACGGCGGTCTGTACCGGGACGTGAATCTGATCTGCGTCAATGAAACCCACTTTGACCTGGACTACTACGGTGGCCCCGGCATCAAGGTAACTCCCTCTATCAACGGTGCAAATGCCAATGTGGAAGTGGAGATATTCCTCACCAATTCCAAGGCTGGTCAGACCGTAAAGTATACCATCTATGACAAGGAAGAGAATGTGATCGCCACTTGCGAGAGCAGCGATACAAAGGTAAACCTTGCCATCGAGAATGTACACCTGTGGAACGGCCGTAAGGATCCTTATCTGTATTGCTGCGAGGCAGAACTGATGGAAGACGGCAATGTCATCGATAATGTCTGCACCCGTTTTGGCTGCCGTACTTTCAAGATCGACCCTGACAACGGTTTCATCCTGAACGGGGAAGAATACCCCCTGCGGGGCGTTTCCCGCCACCAGGATCGCTGGGGTATCGGCAATGCGCTGCTACCGGAGCACCATGCGGAGGACATTGACCTGATCATGGAGATGGGTGCTACCACCATTCGTCTTGCCCACTATCAGCACCATCAGTATTTCTACGATCTGTGTGATGAGAAGGGCCTGGTGATCTGGGCGGAGATCCCTTATATCTCCAAGCACATGCCCACCGGTCGTGAGAATACCATTTCCCAGATGAAGGAACTGGTTGCCCAGAACTACAACCACCCCTGTATTGTGGTTTGGGGCCTTTCCAATGAGATCTCTATCGGTGGCAGCAGCCCGGATCTTTTGGAGAATCACAACATCCTCAACGATCTGTGCCACAAGATGGACAAGACCCGCCTGACCACCATTGCGGCGGTATCCATGTGCAAAATGGAAGATCCTTATTTGCAGATCCCTGATGTGGTGTCCTATAACCACTACTTTGGCTGGTACGGCGGGGAAACTTCCATGAACGGACCCTGGTTCGATAAGTTCCATGCTACCCATCCCAATATTCCCATCGGCTGCTCCGAGTACGGCTGCGAGGCGCTGAACTGGCATACTTCCGATCCCCGCCAGGGCGACTACACAGAGGAGTATCAGGCGTATTACCATGAGGAACTGATTCGTCAGTTCTTTACCCGGAAATATATGTGGGCGACACATGTTTGGAATATGTTTGACTTCGGTGCCGATGCCCGGGCAGAGGGCGGTGAGAACGGCCAGAACCACAAGGGTCTGGTAACCTTTGACCGTAAGTACAAGAAGGATTCCTTCTATGCCTACAAGGCATGGCTGTCCGACGAGCCTTTTGTCCACCTGTGCGGCAAGCGTTACATTGACCGGGTGGAGGAGGTTACTAAGGTAACGGTCTACTCCAACCAACCCACAGTGGAGCTGTTTGCCAACGGTGTTTCCCTGGGCGTGAAGGAAGCGGCAGATCATTTCTTCTACTTCGATGTGCCCAATGTGGGCGAAACCAAACTGATTGCGGTTTCCGGCGAGCTGAAGGACGAGAGCATCATCCGTAAGGTGGAGACTTTCAACGAGGAATACCGCCTGAAGGAGGAGGGTGCGATCCTCAACTGGTTCGATATCGAGGAAAAAGAGGGCCGTCTGTCCCTGAACGCCAAGATGAGCGATGTGATCAGCACTTTCCGTGGCAAGATGCTGTTCATGAAGCTGATGGGCAAGATGCTGGGCGGCAATAAGAAGGGTGAAAAGGCAAAGCCTATGGGCTTTGAAATGACTCCTGAGATGATGAGCATGATGGGCGGCTTCACCGTACTGCGCTTGCTGACTATGGCAGGCGGCATGATGGATGCTAAGTTCACCAAGGAAGATCTGCTGGCGCTGAATGCTAAGCTCCTGAAGATCAAGGCACCTAAGAAAAAGTAATACAAGGGCGGCTGAAAATCAGCCGCCCTTTTTCTGTTGGGTTGCAATTGGGGGCGTGATAGTATAATAACAAAGTGTTCGTTAAAACGAATAATTAAATATACGCCAAGATGAATAATATAATATACGGCATAACGAATAACAAAACGGCGTTATAACGAATAGAAGAATTTTACACATAAGGCAGGTGGTAGATGTGGATTATTGGAAAATCGGAGATGTTTCGCAAAAATGGGGAATTTCCACCCGCAGGATTCAGGCACTGTGTGCTGGAGGTAAGGTTGAGGGAGCCATACGCTTTGGGCGGGATTGGATGATTCCCAAAACCGCAAAACGCCCTGTGGATGGCAGAACAAAAGCAGGCCGCACGGAAATGAGGAAATTACTCAATGCCGATATGCCATTGCCCCGCAAGACCCCCTTTTTGTACATGACCGACCTTTACAGCACCCCTGGAACTGCCCAAAGGGCAATAGGGGAACTGTCGGACAACCATGAGGCGCAGGTGTTGTTTGCTGCAGAAATCGCCTATTCCAGAGGTCAGATCGACAAGGTGTATGAGGCTGCTAATTATCTGCTGAGCAAACATTCCGGCTTTTATGCCATGCTGTCTGCCGGTATGCTTTTGGCTCTATGCGCTATCTGGCATGGAGATATCTTTATGTGACGCAGAGCGAAAAAACATATTGCAGAAGCTCCTGCACAGACAGATCAGGACCGGGATATTATGCTGTTTTCCATTACAGCGGTAGACAGTATGCTCTATGATGTTGCCTCTTTTCCGGAGTGGTTTAAGATCGGTTGCTTTGAACCACTGCACAGGGACTCTTTGCCTGCGGCAAAGGTGTATTATGCCAAGTATCTGTACGCAGTGGGATATGCGGTGGCAACCAAGCAGTTAGAACTGCCTGGAGTGCAGGGACTTGCGTTGATGGGAATACTGCCGCACCTTGGGCGCTCTTTTGGAACAAAGGCTCACTGCTTTGGACCCTGCGGTGTGGGAGCAAGTCAGGCAGTTTTATAAGGTCTATAACGAGGGGTGGACAAAGCTTAGCGGTGTAGTTCGAGGAAAAAATCTGGCCACCGCCCTGTCCAAGCGGGAAAGGGAAGTGGCAATGCTGGTGTGTTGCTATGCTGGCAGTTTATCTGTCCACCTGGATTCTGCCGGTATCGGCAGAGCCTGTAGATAGATATAATGCTTCTGCAGATCTCCATACCCTGGATCAGTGGAAGAACTACTTCGGTCAGCAGACGGGGCATGCCCAGAATGTGGCACTTACTACAGAGTTTGCCGGCGGCGTGTGGACAGACAAATCTGTGTTCCTTCCCAACGAACTGGATGCGGAACTGATAAACGCCCGGTACAACAATACTGGCATCACCATGCAGAACAAGGGAGATAACTTCCTGGTTGCGCTGTCTGCCATAGCTTCCAACAAGCAGATCAAGGGCTACTCCACCATCCCCACAGATACGGTCCTGGTTCTGGACCTGTCCAGTTCCATGCGTTACAACGACGACAACAGCCAATCCGCAGTGGATGAGCTGATCGCGGCAACGAAACCGCTATTTCCGATCTGCTGGCACTGAACAAGAACAACCGTGTTGCCGTGGTGGTTTACACGGGCAACAGCAACCGTAGTTTCTCCGATGCCAACGGACTGACCCAAGTGGTAATGCCCTTGGATAGCTATACTACTGACCGGGCAGGCGTGTATCTTCAGGCAGATCCTCTGGAGGTACAGCAGACCACCGGTTGGGTCCCCAACGCCCAGATCCAGATGGTGCCCAACACCAACCCTTATGGGCTGGCGGTTTATGATGGCGTTACCGGAACCGGAAACCAGAACTTCCGGACTAACAGCTTTGACGTATCTACCGGCACCTATATGCAGGACGGTATTGTACGGAACGCGGAAAATGGCTCTGCCGTAAACAATGTGGCGGAATTTACCTTCGCACCTGTAGAGTTCACTGCTGTTGGTGATTACTACTTTAAGCTTACGGAGGTTCCCGGACCACAGAGCAGCCGTATTGACTACTCAGATGTACAGTATATTATCAAGGTAACTGTCAGCGACGACGGCAAAGGCGGTCTGACCGGGGAGAAGGTCATCACCATGGACGGCAAGGAAGCACAGTTGGTATTCCGTAATCATTTTGAATCTCAGAAGACCTCTGTGGATGTGGAGATCAACAAGACAGTCAAATTCCGATTTGTCGGTGTGCTTGCACCACCCCCTTGTCATTTCGACCAAGCCGCAGGCGCATGGAGAAATCCATTCTCTTTGCCGGAGATTACGGATTTGTCGGGCTGTTTGGCGTGCCCGCCCAAATGCCCAAGAAAGGGGGTGTAATCTGTACAAAGCTGAAAATATTTACATAATTTCCTTGACAACACACAAAATTTTATTTAGAATAGGTGTGTAACTTGAGGGAGTAATTCGGCACTATTTTGGTGTCGGGCCTTTTCGTCATACCGGCAGGCAACTGCCCGGAAAGGCTCTTTCAGAATGAGACTCATGCGCAGACCGTTGTATACGATCGCGTATGGGTTTTTTTATTCCCCAAAATGAAGGAGGATTTGCAATGGACAGAGAGTACAGCCTTTCCACTGAAGCTGTATTGAAAGAACTGAAAACCGACGAGCAAGGTCTTACCTCTGCACAGGCTGCACAACGGCTGGAGAAGTTTGGACCTAACAAACTCAAGGAGGCAGAAAAAGCCACCTGGTTCCAGAAGTTTATGGCACAGCTTAAAGACCCGATGCTGATCATTCTGATGATCGCGGCTGTGGTGTCTGCCGCAACAACTGTGATTGACTATCTACAGCTCCCTGCGCCCCGGGATGTGGGGCATTTGGCTGAGGGCCTGGTGGAAGTGGGCATCATTGTGGTGGTAGTTCTGCTTAATGCCATTTTGGGCGTAGTCCAGGAGAGCAAGGCAGAGGCAGCGATTGAGGCTTTGCAGACGATGACTGCCGCTACTTGCAAGGTTTTGCGGGATGGCAAGATGGTAGTGCTGCACTCCGATGAACTGGTACCCGGCGATGTGGTCATGCTGGAGGCTGGCGATGCTGTTCCTGCCGATGGCCGCCTGCTGGAAAGCGCCTCTTTAAAAATTGAAGAGGCCGCGCTGACCGGTGAAAGCGTCCCTGTCAATAAGATGATCGAGATTCTGGGGGTGGAGTCCGAGAACGAAGTACCCCTGGGTGATCGAAAGAATATGTGCTACATGGGCTCTACTGTGGTTTATGGTCGGGGCAAGGCTGTTATTACCCGCACAGGTATGGATACCGAAATGGGTAAAATTGCGGGCGTGCTGGCTGCTACCGAAGATGAGCAGACCCCGCTACAGCGCAAGCTGGATCAGCTTGGCAAGACCCTGAGTTGGATCGTGCTGGGCATTTGTGTATTTATCTTCATTTTTAACCTATTTGTAAATGGGGATTTCACCCTTAATGGTGTGCTGAGCACCTTTATGGTAGCGGTTTCTTTGGCAGTTGCAGCCATCCCCGAAGGCCTGGCAACAGTTGTTACTGTTGTGCTTTCCATTGGTGTTACCAATATGTCCAAGCGCAATGCGGTCATCCGGCGGCTCACGGCTGTGGAGACTTTGGGCTGCACGCAGGTGATCTGCTCCGATAAGACAGGCACACTGACACAGAACAAGATGACCGTGGTGGAGCATCTGGGCGAAACAGAGTTGGTGGCAACTGCCATGGCACTGTGCTCTGATGCCAACCTCAACGATGAAGATCAGGCTGAGGGTGAGCCGACGGAGTGTGCGCTGGTCAATTTTGCCTGTAAAGAAGGTTATAGAAAACAGGATCTGGAGAAAGCAACCCCCCGTGTGGACGAAGCACCCTTTGATTCGGGCCGTAAGATGATGTCCACAGTCCATGATCTGGGCAACGGAAAATTTGTGCAATATACCAAGGGTGGTCCCGACGTTGTTTTGGCCCGGTGCGCTTACTACTATGAAAACGGTGAAGCAAAGCCCATGACCGATGCCAAGCGCGGGGAGATCATGGCAGCCAATAAGACTATGGCGGATAAGGCACTGCGTGTTTTGGCTGCTGCAAAGCGGGATTGGGATGAGAAGCCCAGCGACAATACGCCCGAGTTTTTGGAGCAGGATCTAATCTTTATCGGCTTGACCGGCATGATCGACCCTGTCCGTCCGGAGGTTAAGGCCGCGATTGAGGAGTGCCGCTCTGCTGGTATCCGCGCCGTAATGATTACCGGCGACCATAAAGATACCGCCGTTGCCATTGCCAAGGAACTGGGCATTATCACCGATGCTTCTGAGGCAATTACCGGCGCAGAGTTGGATGCGATCCCTGACGATGAGATCTGTGAATTTGTTAAAAAATACGGTGTATACGCCCGGGTGCAGCCGGAGCATAAGACCCGCATCGTTACGGCTTGGAAGGCAAACGGTGCCATTACAGCAATGACCGGCGATGGCGTTAACGACGCGCCCTCCATTAAATCTGCCGATATTGGTGTGGGTATGGGTATCACCGGTACGGACGTTACCAAGAATGTAGCAGATATGGTTCTGGCTGACGACAACTTTGCAACCATTGTTGCCGCAGTGGGTGAGGGTCGCCGAATCTACGACAACATCCGTAAGGCGATCCAGTTCCTGTTGGCCTCTAACATGAGTGAGGTTTTGGGGGTGTTCTTCTCCACTCTGCTTGGCTTCACCCTGCTCAACCCGGTACACCTGCTGTTTATCAATCTGGTTACGGACTGCTTCCCGGCACTGGCATTGGGCATGGAAAAGGCAGAGCCGGACACCATGACCCGTCCTCCCCGTAATTCCAAGGATGGTATTTTTGCCGGCGGACTGGGTGCGGATGTGGTTTATCAAGGTGTTCTGGTTACGATCATCACCATGGTATCCTATATTTTGGGCCACTGTTTTGAGGTTGGCTACTTTGAGATGCCCAAGGGTGTATCCCCCGACGGCATGACCATGGCATTTTTGACCATGTCCATGTGTGAGATTTTCCACAGCTTCAATATGCGATCCCAGCGCAAGAGTGTGTTTGCGCTGAAGGGGCAGAATAAGGTCCTGTGGGCAGCGATGTTAGGCAGCCTTCTGTTGACTACTGTGGTCATCGAGATTCCTTTCATCGCCCGTGCCTTTGGCTTTACCCCCATCAGCCTTGTAGAGTATGCTGTTGCTGTGGGGCTGGCGGTTCTGGTGATCCCTGTTGTGGAGATTGTCAAGCTGTTCCAGCGCGTGTTGGCGAAAAAGTAATTTATATGCCGAACCGCCCTCCGGATATTATCCGGAGGGCGGTTTTTTATCTAGACTGTAATCAGTCCACCTTATATATTCTTCCGGCTTCCCGGGGCTTTCTCACAGGCGTACCTTCGGAGTAACCCAGAATGCAATTACCGATGCCCTCCAAAGTCTCCGGAAGCCCCCATTCCTGCAATAGTGCTTTCCCTTCGGGGCAATGGAACATTTCCCGTGCCCGATGGATCCAGCAGCTTCCAAGTCGCAGTGCATTGGCGGCGTTCATCAAGTTGCCCATAACCAAGGAACCATCTTCTACCCAAGTGTTTCGGGTGGGATTGCCCAACACCACGATGACACAGGGGGCACCGTAGAATGGGTCAAATTCCGGGTCGCCACCTAGAAAGGAAGCGTTCATTCGGGCAAGTCGGTCCCGTGTTTGCTTATCCCGGACGGCAACCATGACAACATGCTGGACGTTACGGCCTGTGGGAGCATAAAGGCCAGCCTCCAGTACCTGGTCCAGAAGGGCATCCGGTACTTGGGACTGGGTATATTTTTTTGCACTGTATCGGCTCAATAGATTGTTTAAAGCTTCGTTCATAGCGACCTCCAATTATCATTTCTCAATGTTACCATACCCCAAAAAGGATTTTTTGTCAATTCATTCCCGATTCTCTTTTGGGGTGGGTAATCTTTTTATATTATTTCTGTACGTGGAAGGCTTGCGTCTGACAGTCAGGAAGCAGAAGGTGTGTCTTCAACACCGGGCAGGATCGTCCCGGTATGCCAAAACTATGAGGATTCTGTCTTTTTAATTTTTAAAGTGTGTTTAGCATTTCCCAAGAAATCAGTTGAAAAAAACAAAATGTATGATATACTATCTGCAATACCCTAAACAGGGCGAAGCAAGGAGGAAAAGAAATGAAGTATAACCGTACCTTTAACTTCTCCGCAGGTCCCGCCATGATGCCTGAGCCAGTGCTGGAAGAGATCCGTGATGAGATGATGAACTACCGTGGGAGCGGTATGTGTGTCATGGAGATGTCCCACCGCTCCGGCGTATTTGACCAGATTGTAAAGGAAGCAGAGCAGGACCTTCGTGATTTGATGAAGATTCCTGATAACTATAAAGTTCTGTTTATCCAAGGAGGCGCGACCCTTCAGTTTTCCATGATCCCCATGAATCTTATGAAGAATGGAAAAGCTGTGTACATCGAGACCGGTGCGTGGTCCAAGAAAGCCATTGCGGAGGCAAAAAAGGTGGGAGAGGTTACGGTCATCTCCTCCAAGGATAAGGGATATACCTATATCCCGGACTGTTCTGATCTGGATATTCCTGCGGATACGGATTATGTGTATATCTGTGAGAATGAGACCATTCATGGCACCACATGGCAGAAACTGCCGAATACTAAGGGCCATGTACTGGTGTCTGACCAGTCCTCTATGTTCTTAAGCAAGCCTTGCAATGTGTCTGACTACGGTTTGATCTATGCCGGAGTGCAGAAGAATGTGGGACCTGCCGGTATGGTGGTGGTCATTATCCGGGAGGACCTTATCCGGGATGATTTGGATAATCTTCCTTCCTACTTACAGTACAAAATCCACGCGGATAATAATTCCATGTACAATACTCCCAACTGCTGGGCGATTTATTGCTGTGGTAAGGTGTTTAAGCATCTTAAAAACTTGGGCGGTCTGGAGACTGTGGATAAAATGAACCGGGAGAAGGCCGGGATCCTTTACGATTTTCTGGATCAGTCCAAGATGTTCAAGGGAACGGTAGAAAAGGAAGTCAGAAGCCTGATGAACATTCCGTTTGTTACCGATTCTGCAGAGCTGGATGCACAGGTAGTGGCAGCAACCAAGAAGGCAGGCTATGATAATCTGAAAGGGCATCGTTCCGTGGGTGGCCTACGCGCCTCTATTTATAACTCTATGCCCAGAGAGGGTGTTGTCGCTCTGGTGGAGTTCCTGAAAAAATTTGAGGCGGAATATAAATAAGAAAGCGGGGAGAAACCATGTCTGTTCTAAGACCCTTTAAGGCAGTACGTCCTGCAGCGGAACTTGCCGCCCGGGTGGCAGCACTGCCCTATGATGTTATGAACAGTGAGGAAGCCCGTCTTATGGTAGAGGGAAATCCTTATTCCTTCCTCCATGTAGATAAGGCTGAAGTCGATCTGGAACCAACCATTAATCTGTACGATACCCGGGTGTATGAAAAGGCCCGGGACAATCTGAACAGGATGATTGCCGATGGCGTGTTTGTGCAGGATGAAGCACCTTGCCTGTATATCTATAAGCAGGTGATGAATGGGCGTACCCAGATCGGTATTGTAGGCTGTACCGCAGTGGATGACTACCGGAATAATATTATCAAGAAACATGAACTGACCCGGGCAGATAAGGAACAGGACCGGATCAATCATGTGGACTACTGTGATGCCAACACCGGTCCCATTTTTCTGACTTACCGGGCAAAGGATACCATTAACAGTCTGGTAGCCTCGGTTATGAACCAGAAGGCTCCGGTATATGACTTTGTCAGCGACGATGGTATCGGTCATACGGTCTGGGTTATTGATGATGCGACGGTAGTAGAGCAACTGTGCCGGGAATTTACCGGTATTGACTGTCTCTACATTGCAGACGGACACCACCGCAGCGCCTCTGCGGTTCGGGTTGGCATGATGCGCCGTCAGGGAAAGCCGGATTACGACGGCAGTGAGGAATTTAATTATTTCCTGTCTGTGATCTTCCCGGATGAACACCTTTATGTCATGGACTATAACCGGATTGTCAAGGACTTGAATGGGAATACCAAAGAGCAGTTTCTTGCAAAGGTAAGAGATAAGTTTACCGTTACCCCCTATAAGGCGGAGGGCGCGCTGAAGCCGGAGAGAAAGCATACATACGGAATGTATCTGGACGGCGCATGGTATTTGCTGGAGGCAAAGGAGGGCACATTCGATGCTGCCGATCCTGTAGCCCAATTGGATGTTTCCATTTTGCAGAACAATCTGCTCCATCCCATTTTGGGGATCGGAGATCCCCGCACTGACAAGCGCATTGATTTTGTAGGCGGAATCCGTGGCCTGGACGCACTGTCTGACCGGGTGGACAACGGCTCTATGGCAGTGGCTTTTTCCATGTATCCTACCACTATGGAGGATCTGATGGACATAGCCGATGCCGGTGCGATTATGCCACCCAAATCCACGTGGTTTGAGCCGAAACTCCGAAGTGGTCTGTTTATCCACAAGCTGTCCGATTAAAAAATGCCCCCGAGCAGCCTAAACTGCTCGGGGGTCTTTGTATTTAAATGGGAAGGAAGGCAGATACCACTGCGAACAAAATGGCAGGCAGCAGGTTTGCCACCCGGATTTTTTTGCCCCAGACCAGATTTACACCCACGCAGAAAATAAGGATGGATCCGATCGTGGAAAGGTTGTTCAAAGCAGCTTCCGTCATTACCGGCTTGATCAGCACAGCCAAAGCGGTAACGCTGCCTTGGAGGATCGCCACCGGGATGGCGGAGAAGGCGCAGCCTTTGCCCAGAGAGCAGGTCATGACCATAATAATGATAAGGTCCAAAATGGCTTTCGTCAGAAGAATGGAATAATCTCCCCGCAAACCGTCTTCAATGGCACCTACAATGGCCATTGCACCGATACAAACTGTTAGGGAGGCAGCTACAAAGCCCTCCACAAACAGCTTATCCTTGCTGTTCCCGGTTTTGATCTTCAGCCAAGTGCCAAAGCGTTCAAAACACCCTTCCAGATCCAAAAGCTCGCCAATCAGCGCGCCGAGGGTAAGACAGCCGATAATCAAAAGACTGCTGCCGCTTACAACAACACCGTCTGCCACAGTGAGCATCCCTTCCAGTGCGCCGCCGATACCAATGAACAGAACACAAATACCACAGGCTTTGGAAAGAGAATCCTGGTGCCTCTGCTTTAAAAGCCTGCCAAACAATGCGCCCAGTATGCCGCCTAGAATGATGGCGGCTACATTTATAATTGTACCCAAACCAAACATAATGAATCCTTTACTTCAGCGAATCTACGATTTCCTTCAGATCCTCGTATGTAACAGAGGAAACGAAGATCTTTTGGATAATGCCGTTCTTATCCAGTACCACAGTGTAGGGGTAGGTGCCTCTGCCGCCCAGCGCGGTATAGTATTCGCCGTTGAAGCCCTCGCCGCCATCCCAGGAGAACAGCATTTTTGTGTCCGGGTAGTATTTGCCGATATACTCGGGGGAAGTTTCTTTGGAAATGCTGGAGTGGATGGCAACCACGCACACATCCTCCGGGTTTTCTGCGGCGATCCGGTCAAAGTAGGGCAGCTCGTTGACACAGGGGGTACACCAGGTTCCCCAGAAATTGATAATGGTGATTTTGCCGGTGGCGGTGGGGTCAAAGGTAGTCCCACTTCCACCGTTTTTATCTACAATCTCCAGATCGTAGTCATAGCACAGCTTGCCTACCTCGTTGCCCCGGTCAGGGGAAATGATACTTGGGGTGGGATTGGTGGCGTCCTCCTGCACCCAGTAATAGCCAATGGCACCAAAGAGCACCGCAGTCATAACCACGGTAGATAAGATCCGCACAACGCGCTTTCCCTTGCGGTTATCTTGGTGGTTCATTGTCTGGTTGGTTCTGACTAGGATTTGTGGGCCCTTCCAGACGATGGCATTGGTAGGACATGATGACACACATTCCCCGCAACTGATACATTCCTGATCGCCGGGACGGTGAATGTCCATCTTGCAATGACCCGCGCACAAACCGCAGTCAGTACATTTGGTCGGTTCTACCTTGATACCAAAGAAGGACAATTTATTGAACAGACCGTACAGGGCACCTAAAGGACAGAGGAATCGGCAGAACAGCCGGAAAACGAACACACAGCCGACGATGATGCTGACCAGCAATAAGAATTTCCATGTAAAAAGAGGTCCCAACATAGAAAAATAACTCTCGTTGACAGCGTTGGACAGAAGACCGATGCCCCCTTCCAATGTACCGGCGGGACATATATACTTGCAGAATGCCGGCAGGGGGGTGTCCCGGAAGGCGTATAAAATGGGGACGATCAATACGAAAAACACCAGAATTGCGTATTTTAAGTAAGAAAGCAGGTGGGTAACAGGGCTCTTTTTCAGCTTGGGGGTCTTGAGCTTGTATGCCAGTTCCTGAATCAGCCCAAAGGGACACAGCCAGCCGCAGATCATTCTGCCGAACATCAGACTGTACAGCAGCAGGATACCGCCTACATAGTAGATGGTGCTGTGGTCGGCACTGAAAGCACCTTGCAGGGAGCCCAGGGGACAGGCACCCACCGCGCCGGGGCAGGAATAGCAGTTGATGCCCGGTACGCAGAATTGTTTCGTGCTGCCCCGGTAAATATTTCCGGTAATAAAACCTTTCAAATTTGCGTTAAACAGCAGACCAAAGTAAAGCTGCATCAGCTTGCGCTTGGAAGGGAGCCGGTTCTTTATCTTACTCCACATATTCTCACCCCAATCCTACGCACTCAGTGCAGATGTTGATGGCTTTGGTTAACACATCGCCTGTGCCGCCAGCAAAAAAACCATACAGAAAAATGCCTATGCCTACGGCAAACAGACACAGACGCAAGGCCGTTATAAGCCGTGTGGTGTCCTTTTTAGGGACTGCCGGCTGGGAGGGGGCTTCCGTACCTGCGGAAATAGCTTTTTTTACCAGTTCGATCTCTTTTTTTATGGAGGCACGGCTGTAAAAAGCGCAAAACACGCTGTAGCCAAAGGGGATAGCCAAACAGGGAACAAACAGATACATAGCCTTAATCATGGAATTGGTAATATCCTGCTGGTGGAAGTTGGCAGGGTCCATCCCGTAGATAAGGAAGACTGCGCTGCAAAGGACCAAGAGGATCCTGGCAATGAACCGGTGAAGATGGCGGCCTTTTTGCAGACGGAGGATCGCGTTTCGGTCCTCCTGGGTGTAGGCGGTCAGATCCAGCTTTTTATACAGACGTTCAAGAATGAGGGGATACTGTTTTTCCGGGACGGTCTTTTTCTCTTGGGTTGGGTAAAATCCATCCAGAACAAAACCCCCGATCATCAGTGCAATGCACAGATACACCGGAATTGCTATGCCGTGAAAGGCATCCGCCACAGTCTCCGGGGTAAAGGGGTGGCTCCCGGAGCGGTAAATACCGATACATGCCGCGATCAGACAGACCCCAGCCACTGCGAGCAGGATGCTTAAGGTGATGCCGTATATCAGATGGATGCGCCTTTTTGTCATAAACGCACCTCCTTCGGAAAATCTGTATAATATTATAGCATAGATCGTCGGGAAAGTAAATCCAAAACCCGATAAATCCCTTAAAACCCCGGTAAGGCTTTTGTTGTGCTTTTCCCCCTATATACATTATTAAAATAAGATTTGCATATTTTGGGACAAAAATCCTTGCAATTCTACTCCATATAGGATAAAATAAACTAGACTATGTATACACTAAAATGGCGTATTATGACAATAACAGAAAGGCGAGTAACACATGAAGAACAAAACCCTTTTAAGGACTTGGCAGGCGGGTATTGTACTGCTGCTGGTGGCTGCTCTTCTGGCGGGTGTGGCATTGATGCCCCATGCCCAGGCGGCGCAGTACCGCGCCGCCTACATTGAGCGTCTGAACAATGTTAAGGTGGACTATTCCAAGTATCTGGATAGCTCCGTCATGCAGCAGCTTCCCGATACCGTCCGGGACGATCAGGAAATTTCTGTGATCGTTCTGGTGGATCAGGCAACAGTCATGGATGCCTATGAAGCCAGCAGTAAAACTGTGGGGCTTAGGGATTTTGCTCTGCAAAGCAGCGAAGCTGAGCAAATCAGACAGACCATTGATGGGGAAAAGGAGACTGTGCTGAAAAATTTGGATGCACAGGGCGTGTCCTATCAAGTGGGGCAGACTTATGATACCCTGTTGTCCGGTTTTGAACTGGTAATTGAGGCCCGGGACTTTGAAGCTACCTGCAAGTCTCTCGGCGAGGGCAACGGCATTTATGTCTGTGAGGAATATGAGGTCGCCCAGACCCAGCTTGTGGAAAATACGGTCAATGTGTATGAGACCGGTATCTTCAAAAGCGGTGAATCCGGATACGACGGCACCGGGATGGTGGTGGCGGTTCTGGATACGGGCTTGGATTCCAAGCACACTGCCTTCAGCGTGGATAATTTCGGCTCGGATAAACTGGGCATGACATACGAAGATGTGGCAAAGGTGGTCGGCAAGACCAAGGCATACGAATTGTTTGGCGGTCTTGGTGTAGACGATGTGTACATAAATGAGAAGGTCCCCTTCGGCTACGACTATGCGGATAACGATCCGGATGTGTATTCCACCCATAACAATCACGGCACCCACGTTTCCGGTGTCATCGTGGGTAAGGACGACACCATTACCGGTGTTGCGCCCAATGCCCAGCTTGTCTCCATGAAGGTGTTCTCCGATGTGATGGATACCGCCCGGGCCTCCTGGATCCTGAATGCCTTGGAAGACTGTGTGATCCTGGGCGTGGATGTTATCAATATGTCCCTGGGTACTGCCTGCGGCTTCAGCCGGGAAGGCGATGAGGAGCTGGAAAGCGGTGTTTATGAGAAGATCCGCAAGGCAGGCATCAGCCTGATTGTTGCGGCATCCAACAGCTACAACTCTGCTTACGGTTCTGAGAAGAACGGCAATCTGGGTCTGACCTCCAACCCGGATACCGGTACGGTTGGTTCTCCCGGTACTTATGCCGGTGCCATGTCCGTTGCTTCCATCAACGGCAAGGAGACTCCCTACATCAAGTATAAAGACACCATCATCTATTTTGATGAGTCCACCAATGGCACCACTAAAGAAAATGATTTCTTCCAGACCTTACTGGGAGATGAGGAATCCCGGGAATACGAATATGTAATTATCCCCGGTGTCGGCAGAACTGCCGACTATACGGGTATGGATGTAACAGGTAAGATCGTCCTTGTTCGCCGGGGCGACAACACCTTTGAGGAAAAGGCGATGATAGCTGAGGCGCAGGGCGCTGCCGGCATCATCATTTACAACAATGTTTCCGGTGAGATCAAGATGAATGTTGGCACTGCCAAGCTGGCAGTTTGCTCCATATCTCAGGATGACGGCGAAATGCTGGTTGAGAAGGGCGGCGGTAAGCTGACCATCAGCAAGAAGCAGACCTCCGGTCCTTTCATTTCCGAGTTCTCATCCTGGGGCCCCGGTCCCAATCTGGAGATCAAGCCGGAGATCACCGCCCACGGCGGTAACATTCTGTCTTCCGTTACCGGCGGCGGTTATGACCGCCTTTCCGGCACCTCCATGGCCTGCCCCAACCTGGCAGGTGTGGTAATCCTGCTGCGGCAGTATGTGGTGGAGAATTTCCCCGATATTGCTGATGATAATGTGAAGGTCAATGCTATGGTCAACTGTCTGATGATGTCAACAACAGACATTGCCAACAACACCAATGGCCTGCCTTACTCCGTCAGAAAGCAGGGCGCGGGACTTGCCAACCTGATGAATGCCATCAATACCACCGCCTATATCACAACATTTGATAAAGACGGCAATGCCATGGACAAGACCAAGCTGGAGCTTGGGGACGATCCGGAAAAGACCGGTGTTTATGAAATGTCCTTTCAGGTCAACAACTTCGGCAAGAAGAAGCTGACCTATGAGCTGGGTGCTTATGTAATGACCGAAGGCGTCAGCGATACCAAGACCGCGTTTGGTGAGACTACCGTTACCGAGGAGAGCTATTCTCTGGACGGCGCATCCTTTGAGATTGTCTCGGTCAACGGCGAAAGCCACAGAGGCAAAAAGGTTACGGTCAAGGGTGGCGAAAGTGTCGATGTTACCGTAAAGATCACCCTCAGCGACAGCGACAAGGCATATCTGGACAGCTCCTTTGAAAACGGTATGTATGTAGAAGGCTACATCACTTTGAAGGCAAAGAGCGGCACCAAGATCGATATGAGCGTGCCTTATCTGGCTTTCTACGGCGACTGGACTGTTGCGCCCCTGTTTGATCTGGATTACTTTGACACCCATGCTGATGAGCTGGACGAGAGCAAGGCCATGGAAGACAAGATCATGCCCGATGCCTATGCCACCCGTCCCATTGGCGGTGTTTCCGAGGACTATGTCAGCTATCTGGGTTCCTATTACTTCCTACAGGATCCCAGTGATATGATCATCTCTGCAAACCGGGACTACGTTGCCCTTTCCAATCAGGAGGGCACCATCCATTCCCTGCGGTTTGTTTGGGCAGGTCTTTTGCGGAATGCCCAGAAGATCGAAATTAAGATTACCGACGATATTACCGGTCAGGTGGTCTTTGAGACGGTGGATGAGGATGTGCGGAAGTCCTACGGCGACGGCGGTTCGATTTATCCTGCCAATGTGGAGATCGAGTTCGATACCCTGGACTACGATCTTGCCAACAATACCACATACACGGTTACCCTTACCGGCTATCTGGACTATGAGGAAGGCGGTCTGGAGACCAATAAGAAAAATACATTCTCCTTCCCCTTGACGGTGGACTTTGAAGCACCTACCGTGAAGGATGTTACCTTCGAGTACGAGTACGACAAGACACTGAAGAAGAACCGGCTGTATGCCAATGTGGAGATTTTCGACAACCACCACGCCATGGCGGCACAGTTGGGCTATGTGGGAATGGGCACTGACGATGAGGGCAATCAAACCCCGGAGCTTCTGACCTTTGAGCAGTACATGACCCCTGTGTACTCCGAAAGAAACAGCACCACAACAGTCAAGCTGGAGCTAACTGATTACATTTATGAAATCAAGGAAGGTGCGATCAACGATCTGTCCTTTGCAGTTACCTGCTATGACTACGCACTGAACTACGCAACTTATGAAATCGGCTTGCCTGCCGACTACATTGATTTCTACTTTGACGGCTTGGGCGAGGAGGGCATTACCCTCAGCCCCAATGAGGTGTTCACACTGGAGCCGTTGGTTCACCCAGAGACGGAATGGGCGGAACTGTTGCAGTTTGCTTCCTCCAGACCCAGCGTTGCCCGTGTGGTCAACAATAAGGTGGTGGCAGTCAGCTCCGGCAGTGCCATTATCCGTGTCAGCGATCCTGCCACCGGCAAGAGCATGACCTTCCCTGTGAAGGTGCTGAAAAAGGGAGACGACGGTTTCCGTCGGTTTGATAAGCCTGTGGCGGACATCTTCCGGCTCACCGGCTACACCACCCAAAAGGCATATTATGTGGTGGACAACGAGGAAAAGGATATTGGCGATACCGGCGATAAGCGGTTCTTTGAGGGGAACTTCAACCTTGCCATGTATCCTTCCGAAACGGTTCTTATGAACTACGATCTGGATGCTTTCTTCCCCAATGACACAACGGTGGAGTTTGAAACCAGTAACGAGGAAATTGTTAAGGTGGATGCTTACGGCAATGTAACTGCCGTGGCGGAAGGTTTTGCCTCCGTAACCGTCAAGGTTATGATGGACGGAAAGAGCACCTACTACTCCGAGTCTGTTTCTGTGGAGGTCAAGAATCCCTTCCTGACCACAGGCGCAAGCCTTACCCACTACTATGGCAACGGCGGTCTGGTTACGTTCCCGGAGGACCTGACCCTGACGGAAATTGGCAACTTTGCCTTTGCAAACTTCGAGTACATTCCCAAAACCGAAGAGGAGCTTGCCTTTGACGATGCGGAGACCTCCAAGCAGTGGTACATCGGTGAATCCACCATTACCAAGGTTATCGTACCCGAGGGCATCGAGAAGATCGGCGCATACGCCTTTGCAAATTTGACCGGTCTGGAGGAAATCGTATTCCCCTCCACGCTGGAAGCCATTGAGTATGGCGCATTCTATGGGTGTTCGGCGTTGGAGAAGATCACCTTCAGCAGCGAAAACAATCTGAAGATCATTAACCAGAATGCCTTTGAAAACTGTAATTTGCAAGGCACTGTGGATCTGAGTGCTATTTGTGTTATCTCCGATTACGCCTTTGCAGGCAACCAAGAGCTGGAGAGCGTTATCACCGGCGATGCCCTGCTATCTATCGGTGAGTATGCCTTTGCCGGCTGTAAAGCTTTGGAGGAGGTTACGATCACCGCCCAGAAAGTGAAATACGGTCCTTATGCTTTTACAGACTGTGAGTCCCTAACCTCTTTCTATGTCAATGCATCTGTGTTGCCCGAGGGTATGTTCTATCAGTGCGAAAAGCTGACAGAGGTATCTATCGGTCCGGATGTGAACGATATTGGCGAATTTGCTTTCCGGGAGACGGCGGTTGCTGCTCTGGAGATTAAAGAGGGAAGCAAGACCTACAAGGTCCAGAAGGCAGATCATGTGATTTCTGCCGATGAGGAGACCTTGGTTGCGGTAGCACCTACAGTCGCCGGTACTTACACCGCCGCCAACTGCGGCGATGCAGAGATCACCGCGATTGCCAACGGCGCGTTCTCCCACAATACCAAGATCACAGCCGTGGAACTGCCCCAGGTTACGGTTCTGGGAGATTACGCCTTCGGTTCCTCCGAAAGTGTTGCGGCAGTTACCTTGGGTGAACTGGACGTCATTGGTGAATACGCTTTCTTTGAGACAGCGATCACCCAGATGCCCAAGTTCACAGAGGATACCGAGATCGGCAAGTATGCGTTCTCCTTCTCCGATCTGACCTCTGTTACCATCCCCGACGGAATGGAAATTGCCGAGGGCGTATTCAGCGAGTGCCAGAAGCTGGAGACTGTGGTGATCGGAAACGATGTTACCATTGGCAAGTACGCGTTCAGTCAGGACAAGGACAATATTTTCACCGTAGCCAACTACGATGAAAACGAGGAAAAGTATTTCTACTATACCTTCCAGACTGCGCTGACCAGCCTGACCATCGGCAACAACGCGGTTATCGGCGAGAATGCTTTCAGCAATGCCCATTCTCTGCAGACAGTTACGCTGGGTGAGAACGCTGAAATTGGCAAGATGGCATTCTACAACAATGCCAGCCTTGCATCCATTGATTTGAGCAAGGCAAAGTCCATTGGGGATTACGCATTCTCCGGCGACAGCTATATGATCTGCCTGGATGATGCCATGCAGTACCCGGCAGTCAGCCCCGACGGCAACTATATGTATACCTACCACGCACCCAAGCTCACAAGCGTGGACCTGTCCAGCGCGGAAAGCATCGGCGAATATGCCTTTGTTTACTGCCATGAGCTGGTAAGTGTGGTTTTGGGAGAGAAGATCGAGGCACTTCCTCAGTATGTATTTGCAGACTGCAAGAAGCTGACCACCATCGACCTTTCCAAGCTGGAATCCATCGGCGATTACGCATTCAGCGAGTGTACATCTCTGGTAACAGCAAATCTTGCTAAGGCGGAGACCATCGGCGAGGGAGCGTTTATCTACAACAGTGCCCTTGAGAATGTGATCCTTAATCCCGACGGCTGTACCCTGGGCAACAACGCTTTCGGTGAGTGCGGCAAGCTGTCCTTTGTGGGGGGCATGAATGCGGTTACCTCCATCGGTGATTACGCTTTCCTGAACACAGCGTTGACGCAGGTGGATTTGACCGGAGCAGAGCATATTGGCACCTTCGCCTTCATGAAGTCCAATGGCGGCGCGCTGAAGGTCATTCTGGGTGAGGATCTGGAGACCATGGGCGATAATCCCTTTGCTCTTTGTGATATTGCGCCCTTCTGCATTGTGGAGTCCCGGGACTTTAACGGCAAGACGCTGGAGGACAGAACGTACACATACGAAGTCAGCGACAATGTGCTGGTGATCGACGGCTCTGTGTATTGCAAGGTGGATACCGGTCTGGAGCTGATTACCTATGCCGGCATTACCCCTGCCGATGCCCGGGTGGCGGAGGACACGATCCGCATTACTGCCATGGCGTTTGCAGATGCTGATGTGCAGATGGTAACCATGCCGGAGACGGTGTTTGCCATTGGACATAAAGCTTTCTATGGCTGTGATGCATTGCATACCGTAGTATTCGGAAGTCAGGAGGCCCCCATTCTGGAGGAGTCTTTTGATCGGACTTATTACGAATCCTTTGCGCACATGCCTGGTACCGGCGATTTTGGCTCCTATCAGGATTACAACGGAAATGATGTTCCCATTACCGGTATAGGTCTGATTCCCTACTATATGTGGAACGCCACCGATGGTCTGTATTCCAATGTGTTCTACGGCGCGTCCTTTGTTGACTATGTGGGCTATGTGGATGAGAAGATGACCATGGTACGGCCCTCCAATGGCACAAACTACGATTCCTATATCTACAGCCAGTATTTCGATGTTACCATCGACGGTTCTCAGGCACCGGACAAGGATACCCTTGCCGTCATTGCTGCCATCAAGGCCATCCCCGAACGGGTGTCCTATGAGCAGCGTGAACTGGTAGAGGCAGCCCGTGCCCGCTATGACAAGATCCCGACGCTGAGCCAGAAGGCACTGGTCAGCAATTATTCCGATTTGATTACGGCAGAGCAGAGAATCGTATCTCTGACACCACAGGAAGAGCCTGTTGAGGAAACACCTGAGCAGCCCAAGGAAACCGGTAACGGCGGCGTGATCGTTCTGATCGTGTTGGTTTGCCTGCTCTTTGCCGGCATTGGTGCGGCTGCGGCTTATGTGGTGGTTAAATCCCACAAGGAAAACCGCAGCATGAAAGCGGTTGCCCTGGAACTGTGGCAGAGGATTGCAGCTTTGGCAGCTCTGGTCTGGAACAAGACCGTGGTTGCCGCCAAGTGGCTGTGGGCAAAGCTGTGTGTGGCGGCAAAGAAGGCTTGGCCTGTGATCCTTCCTGTGGTACAGAAGGTGGCGGCAGCCTGCGTCAAGGCTTGTAAGGCTGTGGCGGTATGGTGCGTCAAGATCTGGAAGAAAGCATTCGCTTTTGGAAAGAAGCTTATGGCGAAGAAAGCCCCTGCTGTGGTGGAAGCCTCTGCCGAGGCAGAAACAACGGCTACGGAAGCACCTATACAGAAGAAAAAACGCCAAAGACCTGTAAAAAAGCCCCGGGTAAAACGGGAGCTGGACCCCAAGGTCCGTAAGATTCTGACCATTGTTCTGGTATGTGTTGCGGCGGCTGCCGTGATCGGCGGGATTGTTGCCATTGCACTGTCCATGGACTGGAGCAAGGAAAAAACACCCTACGAGCTGAACGACAGCGAAAACTACAGTGTCAGCGTCCGTTATGACGCCAATGGTGGCTTTTTTACCACCAATACTTCTGTGATCGTGGATTCATTTAATCCGGAGCAGGCAAATAAGGGGCAGATCGCTTTGATCGCCCCAGACAGCCCCCTGCGGGACAAGAACGCATTCACCCCTGTGAAAAATGGCTATTTCCTCGCCGGGTGGTACAAAGAACGTACCGAGACCGGCAAGGGTGAGGATGGCGAACCCATTTACACCTATTCCGGGAAGTGGGATTTTGATAAGGATACTGTGGAAGTGGATCCTGCAGGAACTTACAGTGCGGCAGAGCCGGTAATGACCCTGTATGCTGCATGGATTCCTATGTTCCAGATCGAGATTTATGACCGGGAATCCGGGGACCTGCTGCAATCAGTTGCGTATGATCCCACCGCAGGCAAAGAGATCCTGATGCCCGCCTGGGATGAGGAGACCGGTGCTATCGAGATGAACAGCTTCCCGGAGAAGAAGGACAGTACCTTTAACGGTGCCTTCTTTGATGCGGAGGGCACGCAGCCGGTAACGACCCCTGCGCTGACCCATCCCGGAAAGGTGGACTACGCCACCGGTACCGCTCAGGATACCGCAATGAAGCTGTATGTGGATTGGATGGATGGGGAATGGTTCCATATTTACAATGTGGAGCAGTTCCTGGACAATGCCAGCGTCAAGGGCAACTATATCCTCCACAGCGATCTGGACTTTACGGATGAGATCTGGCCCTCAGCACTGATGCATGGCAATTTCAGTGGCACCATTCAGGGCAACGGACATACCCTGCGAAATATCCAATTTGCCCAGACCAACAAATCCAAGGTCAACAGTGGTCTGTTCGGTCAGCTTACCGAAACGGCTGTGATTACCGATTTGACACTGGAAAACGTGGAATTTACCATTGAGGGCGGTACCCGCATTGCCGGTGCTACCTATGGACTGCTTGCGGGCACCATCGCCGAGCAGGCAAAGCTCACCGGCGTTTCCATCACCTCCGGTAAACTGCTGATTGATTCCGGCTGCTACTTCGGCACCGATGACTATACCATTGGTCTTGTCTGCGGTATGGGCACCACGGACATCGATTATTCCCAGATTACCTGCGAAGCAGGCGGTTATGATCCGGATAATGTAGTTATCACCGTAAACGGCTCCACGGTTACTGTGGAGATAAAGTAAGGAGCGATATTATGACCAAGAGAATTCTTTCTTTCTGCCTGTGCATCGCCATGTGCATTGGTATGGTGTCTGTGCTTGCCGGCTGCGGCGGTGGCAAGTCTGATGCTTTCGTTATTATGACCGACCAGTTGGACGGTCTGTTTAACCCCTTCTACTATACTGCGGCTGCCGACGGCACGATCGTTGCCATGACCCAGATCGGTATGCTTGGCTCCAAGTATGTAAACGGGGAAGTGGAGGTTGCCTACGGTGAAGACGAGGCTGTGGTCGTCAAGGATTATGAGATCACCGAGAACAAGGACGATACGACCACCTATACCTTTGTTTTGAAGAACGGCATTAAATTCTCCGACGGTCATCCTCTGACCATGGAAGATGTGCTGTTTAACTACTATGTGTATCTGGATCCTGTTTACACCGGTTCCAATACTTTGTATTCCACGGATATTTTGGGCTTGAGTGAATACCGTACCCAAACCGTTGGCTCCGGTGCCGAGAGCAGCAACGACATGATTGCATCGCAGGCAGCAGACCGGGCGCAGGCAAGACTCAATGAGCTGATCAACCTCTTCCGTGCGGAGCTGAAGTCCTCCTCCACCAATGAGGTGAGCTATCAGACCATGACCGAGGCGATCAAGGCCCACAAGGTCAGCTCCGGCTACAAGAACGCCATCTCCAACGAGCCCGACGAGATCACCAGCGCAAACCTGCTGGAAGACTATGAGTATGCGCTGAAGCTGTTCAAAGATGAGCTGGGCGACGACTATCTCAGCGCCCAGGAATCCTATACTGACGAGCCCTACAAATCCCATGAGGAATTTAAGGATGAAATCTTCTGCTTTATGTTCACCGAGGGCTATGTGGAAGTGAAGTATGCTGAGGGTGAGGATGGTAAGATCGATCGCACCAAGATCGAGAAGATGACCCGCAAGTATCCCGATTCCGTTAAGGATAAGCAGGCTGCCATTGACTATATCTATAATGATAAGATCGCCTGCCAACTGGACGTGATCCTGTCTTACTGGGCAACTGCTACCCAACTGATCACCGAGTTCACCGCCAAGGCAAAGGAAGTCATTCTCCATGAGAATGTATCGGATGAGGGCGATCTGGCGGTGGAGAGCATTGAGGGTATCGTATCCCTGGGCCACACCGGCGAGGCCGGCTCCACCATCACCGTTAACGGCACCGAGTATACCATCGCCTCCGGCCACAATGAGGACGGCACCGTTACCAACACTGAGGAGTACGATGTCTTGCAGATCACCATTGACGGTGTTGACCCCAAGGCGATCTGGAACTTCGCACTGACGGTCGCTCCCCAGCATTACTACGGCGAGGGCAGCTCTGTGGAGGTGGACATCGAGAACAATAAGTTCGGCGTGGAGTTTGCAAGCTTTGACTTTATGACCGACATTGTTCAGTCTACCAGAAACATTAAGATCCCCATGGGTGCCGGTGCCTATAAGGCAACCGATACCTCCAACAGCGACACTCCCTCCGAAAGCGCGTTCTACACCAACAACGTTGTCTACTTTAAGGCAAACGAGAACTTCACCACGGTTGGTGAAAATATTGATAACGCAAAAATTGACAAGATCCGTTACCAGATCGTTTCTTCCAACAATGCCATTGCGGCACTGGAGAGCGGCACAGTCCACTACATCTCCCCGGCACTGACCACAGACAACTATGAGAAGCTGGAAGCACTGAAGAAAAAGGGCATGGTTACGTTGTCCACCGATCAGCTTGGTTACGGCTATGTGGGCGTGAACGCTGCAAAGGTCAACGACATCAACATCCGAAAAGCGATCATGTGCGCTATGAATACCAGCCTTGCTCTGGACTACTACCGTGCCGGTACTGCCAGCCAGATCTACTGGCCTATGTCCAAGATCAGCTGGGCTTACCCCAAGGGCCCCGAGGCTACCGATAATGGCTTTGATTATCCCCAACTGGGCACATGGAGCGAGGATGTGGCGATCGCCAACATTGAAAAGTATATGGAAGAAGCCGGTGTCAGCGAGGGAGACAGCCAGTTGAAGGTTACTTTCACCATTGCCGGCTCCAGCCTCCAGGATCACCCCACCTACAAGGTGTTCCGCGACGCGGCTGCACTGCTGAACAGCCTTGGCTGGGATGTAGAGGTAGTTTGCGACACCCAGGCACTGACCAAGATCAACACCGGTTCTCTGGAAGTCTGGGCAGCAGCATGGTCTTCTGCGCTGGACCCCGATCTGTACCAGGTCTACCATAAGGATTCCACCGCAACCTCTACCCTGGCATGGGGCTACAACTATCTGAAGAACAGCGGCACTGCCGAGGAACTGGATATTCTGGATGAGCTCAGCGAGCTGATCGATGATGCCCGTTCCACCAACGACAAGGAAGTGCGTTCCGAACTGTATATGGAGGCGATGGAGCAGATCCTGGAGCTTGCCATTGAGCTGCCTGTTTACCAGCGTAGTGTTCTGTATTCTTATAATTCCAAGGTGATCGACGCGTCCAGCATCTCCGGGGAGATCAATCCGTATTCCTCTCCTCTGGACCGGATCTGGGAGATTGAATTTGCCGGCTAAGATCGGAGAGACTTATGTTTAAATATATTGTAAAAAGATTAGCATACTCGCTTCTGATCCTGCTGGGTGTATCGCTGATTATCTACTTTCTGATCCGGCTCATGCCTGTTGATTTTATTCAGGATAAGATCAACGCCATGAATCAGGGCGGTGCCACCGTAAGCGAGGAGACGGTGGAGGCTATGTACAAAATGTACGGTCTGGGGGATAACAGCTTTACCGGTATTCTGGGCGGCTATTTTAGCTGGCTGGGGGCACTGGCAAGGTTTGATCTGGGTACCAGTTTTGTCTATGGCATTCCTGTGGCGCAGGTCATCGTGGAGCACATGGGTGTGTCCTTTGCGGTTGCGCTGATTGCCACGATCTTTGAGTTTATGATTGCCATTCCCCTTGGCATTACTGCGGCGACCCATCAGTACAGCCTGCGGGATTATATCGTTACCGTTCTGGTGATGATCGGCATTTCTCTGCCGTCCTTCTTCTTTGGTAATATGCTCAAAGACCTGTTTGCTTTGAAGCTGGGCTGGTTCCCGGCTTCCGGTCTGGTCAACGCCACCGCATCCTACACAGGCATTGCGCTGTTGCTGGACTATGCAACCCACATGTTCATCCCGATTCTGACTATTGTGATTCTGAGCATCGGTGCTAGAATGCGTATGACCAGAACCAATATGCTGGAGGTCCTCAATTCGGATTATATCCGTACCGCCCGGGCAAAGGGGCTGAAGGAGCGTGTGGTTATCCACAAGCACGCCTTCCGCAATACCTTGATTCCTTTGGTAACTTCCATGGCGGGATTGCTGCCCAGTCTGTTTTCCGGTGCTATCATTACCGAGCAGGTCTTTGACCTGCCCGGTATCGGTAACATCGCGTTGGATGCCATGAACCGGGGCGACATTCCCTTTATCATGGGCTACAATATGTTCCTGGCGCTGCTGAGCGTCCTGGGTGTGCTCCTTGCCGACCTGATGTACGGCATTGTAGACCCCAGAGTAAAATTGGAGTAAGGAGGCGCGGTTATGGAAGAATTAAAAAACGAATCTGTACAGGAAACTGTTGCGGATACGGAAGTGCCTCTGGACAAAAATGTGCGGCTCATGTCTCCCACCCGGATGGTGGTTCGCCGGTTTTTCCGGTCCAAGCTGAGTATCTTGGGACTGATTATGGTAGTGGGGCTGTTTATCTTCAGTTTCTTCGGTCCTCTGGTCTATACCCAGTGGGGGGAGATCGAGCTGGATGAAAGCGGCAAGACAGAATATGCCGTATCTACCACCACTTATGAGGTAGACGGCGTTACCTACACCCTGCGCCAGACCACAGAGAAATCCTTAAAGGACAATTTTCTGTCGCCCCCCTCTGCCCAGCATATTCTGGGCACCGATAATGAGGGCTACGATGTATTTGTCCGGCTGATGTACGGTGGCAGAATCTCACTGACGGTAAGTTTTATCGCGGTGTTCCTCATTACCATTCTGGGCGTGATTTTGGGTGGTATTGCCGGCTACTTCGGCGGTGCTATTGACAACATCATCATGCGTCTGTGCGACATTCTCATGTGCCTTCCCGGTGTGCCTATCCTGTTGATTATCAGTACCATTCTGGACGCCTCTGACATTGATGCCAAGTACCGTATCTACCTGCTGATGATCTACCTGACCTTCATTTCCTGGACCGGCACAGCCCGGTTGGTCAGAGGTCAGATCCTTAGCCTCCGGGAACAAGAGTACATGGTAGCAGCCGAGGCCATGGGCTACTCTACCGGCAGAAAGATATTCAAGCATCTGGTGCCTAATGTAATGCCCCAACTGATCGTGCAGATGAGTCTGAGCCTGGGCAGCATGATCCTGTATGAAGCTACCCTGAGCTACTTAAATTTGGGTGTAAAGGCACCCTATGCCGCCTGGGGCACGATGGTCAATATTATATCCACCAACCAGGATGTGCTGCAAAACCACTGGTATGTGTGGGTGCCCGCAGGTATCTGTATCGTTATCGCAGTGCTGGGCTTCAACTTTGTTGGCGACGGCCTGCGGGACGCGCTGGATCCGAAAGCGAGGAGATAAGCTATGGCAAAGATAAATAAAAATTATCTCACCGGCAAAGAGATCCGCGCCATCGCCAAGGAAAACGCCAAGGTGATGAAACGTCTGGAGGCATACAAAAACCGCAGGGCGGAGGAGTCGGAATTTCTCACCCAGATGAAGGACGACAGCAACATTCTGGAGATCGAGGATCTGCATACCTATTTCTTTACGGAACAGGGAACGGTGAAGGCGGTAGGCGGTGTCTCCTACGATGTGCCTAAGAACGCGGTTGTGGGTGTGGTAGGGGAATCCGGCTGTGGTAAGTCCGTAACCAGTATGTCCGTTATGCGGCTGATCCAAGGTCCCACCGGTCAGATCGTAGATGGAGCGATCCGTTTTAAAGCTTATGACTACGCCCGGGACGAAAAGGGGAATCCCATTGCCGGCGAGGATGGGGCTTTCCAGATGGAGGAGAAGGTCTACGATATTGCCAAAATGCCCATCCATGAGATCCATCGGATCCGGGGCAAGCAGATCGCTATGATCTTTCAGGAGCCTATGACCTCTTTAAATCCGGTGTTTACCATTGGTGAGCAGTTGGACGAGGTTACGCTGATCCATGTTCCCGGTGCTACAAAGGAGCTTGCCAAAGCAAAGTCCGAGGAAATGCTCCGTCTTGTGGGTATCATCCCGGAAAATGTCTATAACGCTTTCCCCCATGAGCTTTCCGGCGGTATGCGTCAGCGTGTGATGATCGCTATGGCGTTGGCGGCAGAACCTCGTTTGATTATTGCTGACGAGCCTACCACAGCACTGGATGTTACCATTCAGGCACAGATCCTGGATCTTTTACAGGACATTAAAAAGAAGATCGACGGCTCCATTTTGCTGATTACCCACGATTTGGGTGTGAATGCAGGAATGGCAGACTACGTGGTGGTCATGTATGCCGGTAAGGTGATCGAGAAGGGGACAGTCTACGAGATCTTCCAGGATCCCAGACATCCCTACTCCATTGGTTTGCAGAAGTCTAAGCCTACCATGACCCTGGACGACAGCACTGAGCTTTACAATATCCCCGGTAATGTTCCCAATCCTGTGAACATGCCCGACCACTGCTATTTTAAGGAAAGATGCGCCAAGTGTGTGGAGAAGTGTTCCGGCCCGTACCCCGGGATGGTACAGGTCAGCCCCACCCACTTTGTAGCATGTCATCTGTACGACGAGGTTAAGGAAAATGGCTGATGAAAAGATTTTGAATACCGAGCCTGTACAGTATGACGACGCTGCGGAGCAGGCAAAGTATCTGGAAGAAAGAGCTCGGCGGCATGCGGAAGATTTTCAGAAGCCCTTCGACCCGGAGGCAATTCTGGAAGTGCGCCACCTGCGTAAGACCTTCCCCATCCAGAAGACTATGTTTGGCAAGGTAACGCGGGAACTGGTTGCGGTGGATGATGTGTCTTTCAAGCTGATGCCCGGTGAGACATTGGGCATCGTGGGTGAGTCCGGCTGCGGTAAGACCACCGCCGGAAGATCTATTCTGAAGCTCCATAAGCCCACTGCCGGTCAGATTATTTTTAACGGCGAGGATATTACCAACTACAATTCCAAGCAGATGCGGCAAATTCGCAAGCAGATGCAGATTATTTTCCAGGACCCATATTCATCCCTGCCTCCCAGAAGTACTGTTGGTGGCATTCTTAGTGAGCCGGTGCAGGTCCACAAGATCGTTCCCAAGAGCAAGATCAAGGAATATGTTCTTGATCTGATGGAAAAGTGTGGTCTGCGGGACTATTACTATGAGCGGTATCCTCACGAGTTCTCCGGTGGTCAGCGTCAGAGAATCTGCATTGCCCGGGCACTGTCCGTCAATCCAAAGCTTGTGATTTGTGATGAGCCGGTTTCTGCACTGGATGTTTCCATTCAGGCACAGATAATCAATCTTTTGAAGGATCTGCAGCGACAGATGAATTTGGCATACGTGTTTATTTCCCACGATCTGAGCGTTGTCAAGTTTATTTCCGATAAGATCGGTGTCATGTATCTGGGTGGCATGATGGAGTTTGGCACCAAGGAAGCCATCTTTAAAAATCCCCTGCACCCCTACACCAAGGCACTGTTCTCCGCAGTTCCCAACCCGGATCCCACAGTCAAGATGGACCGAATCAAGCTGGAGGGAGATATTCCGTCTCCTGCCAATCCCCCCAAGGGTTGTCGGTTCCATACCCGATGTCCCTATGCCAAGGAAGTTTGCAAACACGTGCCGCCAGCCTATAAGGAATATGAGGAAGGCCACTTTGCCGCTTGCCATCTGCTGGAGCAGGAGTAAGGGCTATGGGTAAGAAAAAAGAGAAGATCACCTATGTGGATGACGGCAGGACCATCGCGGATATGTCCGGCATCAGCACCGGTCCCCGGCTGGGAGGCAATCCCTACCGGCCCAGGCCTGCCTTTAAGGAGGTCTGGAAGACCTATTGGAGCGCGGTGCGGATGATGTTCGTGCCTATGCTTGTGGTGGTCTGTGGGCTGATTATTATTTACATGATCTTGACCTTTGTTTTTCTGTTTCTATGATAAAAAGCTCGGTATCTTTCGATACCGAGCTTTTTATGCCGTTAATATCAAATACCGATTTATCGATGCGTTTGTTCGTTAGAACGTGTAGGGGGCGTCGAGGCACCGCCCCCTACGATGCTATACGATAGGCGGCCCGATAAACAGGAATTTTACACCGGGTGGGTTGCTATGTGTTCGTCCAGAATCTGTGCAGCCAGAATCACCAGCCGGGCGCAGGGACGCTGTTTATAAAATTCCTCTGTTCTGGGGGTAGGATTGGGGTCGGAGGGGGGATTCTTCAAAATTTCCCGGCAAATGATAGAGCCAGCCTGTTCCCGGAATTTTCCTGCCAGCTCCTGTACCAGAGCATAGTGCTGCATCTGAGCAGCCTGGTCCGGAGCTGCATAGCCGTAGAGCTGCCCGGCTACCATCAGCATACCACTGACTGCGCCGCAGACTTCCCGCATTCGGCCCATTCCGCCCCCGAAGGAGGATGCCAACCTTGCTGCCTGCTCCTTATCCATGCCGGTAATATCGCAAAATGCCACTGCCACCGCTTGGGCGCAGTTATAGCCTTCCAAAAACAATTCTGCCGCATACATACTGTGATCCATAAAATCAGCCTCCTGTTTGTAATGGAAAAATTGTATCACAGATCCCGCCTGTTTGCAAGAAATGACGTTATGTGCTACAATAACCAAAAGGTTGGTGATACTATGAAGCTTATAACACTTATTGAAAACACCACGGAAAACGATAAGTTATTACCGGAGCACGGGCTGAGCCTGTATATGGAAACCGAGGGTCGGAAAATTCTCTTTGACACCGGTGCATCCGGCAGCTTTGTGAGCAATGCCAAAAAAATGGGTGTAAATTTGGAACAGGTGGATTTGGTGATCTTGTCCCACGGCCATGATGACCATTGCGGCGGTTTGCTGGGCTTTTTTGCTGTAAATGACCACGCTCCGGCGTACCTGCACCGCAAAGCAGCAGAACCCCACTATAATATGGATAATACCTTTATCGGCATCATGCCGGGGCTATTGAATCACCCCCGGCTGCGGTTTGTGGAGGATACCCAGAAACTGGGGGCGGGGATGACGCTGTACACCTGTGCGGGCCGCCAAAAGGTCGCACCTGTGGATACCGCAGGGCTGACGGTGTTGCGGAATGGAAAGCTGGAATCCGATGACTTCTCCCATGAGATTTATCTTCTGATCGAGGAAAAAGGCAAGCGGGTGTTAGTTAGCGGCTGCTCCCACAGAGGGATCCTCAATATTGTCCATTGGTTCAAACCGGATGTACTCATCGGCGGCTTCCATTTTTTAAAACAGCCGGCAGATGGGGAAGTGGTTAAGGGTGCTGCCCGGACACTTCTGGAATATCCCACGGTGTATTACACCGGCCACTGTACCGGCTTAGCGCAGTATAAAACCATGAAATCCATCATGGCAGATCGGCTCCATTATCTGTCCACGGGAACAACTGTTGTGCTTTGACTACAAACAAAAAACCTTCCCCGGTGGGAAGGCAAAATATCTATATAAAAGAAATGTCCCTTGACCGAAGTGCTTCTAACATCTTTCGATCAAGGGTCATTTCTGTTCACTCTTAGTATCTAACATCATTGGTTAACCTCGCTTTCTACAGATTCCTGACGATCTTCTCATCCCTTATGAAATCCATTCCTCAATCACGACTACATCCATTCATTCCCAGCAGCGGGAGGCTCTTATGTGTGGGAACATTTCCCTGATGAGGATCGTCTGCGGTTGGCTCAGCCCAGTTTTCCAAATTCCTTTCCGTCGACCTGTGCGTTTGTTGATATGATATGCTAAGAGAAAATTGTTATGGATTCGACTGACTCATGTTTGTTGACTTAGATTTTACTTTGGAGCACCTGGTCTTTGATTTGGATTTTGGATTTGAGCCTCTCGTTTACCTGTACATCGGTATCACCTCTTTGTGTCTATAATATAGCACAAGAAAATTAAAAAATCAATATGTGAAATTATATAAAGTGCACAATAGATTTTCGTGCAAATGATAGAATTTCATTTGCAAAGAGAGAAAAATCGTTGACAATGCACCTATACTCTTGCTATAATAATTTTGTTGGGCGGTCAAAGGACCGCCTTTTTGTTGTAATATCTTGCTGCACCGGTTTGTTGAAAACCACAGGGAAAAGTAATGGTCGGACAGGTTGCTTTGTTGGGAGGGGAGTATTGTGGAACAGGCTACATATCGTTTGGTCAGAAGTCGTCGCAGAACGATTGCCATTCAAATTCTGCCCGATGGCACGATTGTGGTGCGTTGTCCGCTTGCCCTGCCTCCAGAGCGGATCGAGGCATTTGTAAATAGCAAGTATCCCTGGATCGCAAAGCAACTATCCAAGCTTCCCGAGCCGGTACAGAAGTTTACCGATGCGGAACGAAAAGAGCTAATGTCTCTGGGAGCAAGCCGGATTCCTCTGCGTGTGGCATATTTTGCGCCTTTGGTGGGGGTATCCTACGGCAGAATATCCATACGCTGCCAAAGAACACGGTGGGGCAGTTGCAGCAGCAAAGGGAATTTGAATTTTAACTACCTTCTGATGCTGGCACCGCCGGAGGTGCTGGATTATGTAGTGGTCCATGAGCTGTGTCATAGAAAGGAATTAAACCATTCAGCGCAGTTCTGGTCTGAGGTGGCCCGAGTGATGCCGGGGTATGATGCCTGCCGAAAATGGCTGAAAAACAACGGAGCCGGGCTGATCGCCCGACTGCCGTAAGAGATTCTGCGTTATAATATCTTGCCGCCACTGGAGATCGTAACAATTTCCAGTGGTATCTTTTTGCCGCTTGCTTCCAAGGCGTTGTTTACCGCGAAGGGCAAACCGCCGCAGCAAGGGACTTGCATCCGTACCACTGTAACACTGCGGATGTTATTTTCCCGGAAGATGGCGGTAAGTTTTTCACTGTAGTCCACCATGTCCAGTTTGGGGCAGGCAATCAGGGTCGTTCTTCCCCGGATAAAATCCTCATGGAAATTCCCGTAGGCGTAGGCGGTGCAGTCTGCCGCGATCAACAGGTCAGAGCCGTCAAGCCAAGGGGCATTGGGAGGTACCAGCTTGATCTGCACCGGGAAGTTGGAGAGCCGGTTTTCTGCGGGAGATACGTTCTGACAGGCGGTGCAGGACTGGGTTGCGGCTGCCTTTGCCGCCAGCACAGCCGATTCATTATAGGCAGGGGCTTCCCGCATTTCAAAGGTGATCGCTCCGGTGGGGCAGGTGGGCAGACAGTCCCCCAGACCGTCGCAGTAATCTCCCCGCAGCAGTTTGGCTTTTCCGCCAACCATACCAATAGCACCTTCATGGCAGGCTGCGGCACACAGACCGCAGCCGTTGCATTTTTCTTCGTCTATGCGGATGATTTTTCTAAGCATTGCCGTTCCTCCATTTTCTGTCTGCGTTCTTCGGCGGCTCTTTCCTTCTGCATGGCAGCCACCTTCATCATGTGTTCATACATCTCATCACCCACACATTTCCGGGCGTATTCACACCACTGGACACAACTCAGCGTGTCATTGTAGGCGATGAAGCCGCAGGTTTCACAGGCGACCTCCGTGTCGATAGAAAACAGCTCAATAATATTGCCGCACTGGGGGCAGACCTTTTCGTGGATGGTGGGGGTTCTGGGTCTTCCTTGACAACTATCCATTAACATAAGCATCAACCTCCTTGATTTTGTAGCTTCAGTATACTATACTTATGGCAGTATGTATGTTGGAAATCCAACAAAGAGGTGTAATTATGGAAAAATATTTGCCGATTTTAAAGGAATGTCCTCTGTTTGATGGTATTCATGATGAAGATATTCCGGGGATGCTAGATTGTTTGGGAGCTACTGTACGCCGGGCAACCAGAAACAGCGAGATTTTAGCGGAGGGTGAAAGCGCGGCGTATGTGGGTATCATGCTGTCGGGCAGTGCCCATATTGCCAAGCAGGATTTTTATGGCAATCGAAGCATCGTGGGGCGTGTTGCTGCCGGGGAGCTGTTTGGTGAGAGCTTTGCCTGTGCAGGTGTACCGGTGATGCCGGTGAGTGTTATTGCAGAGGAGGACTGCCAGGTCATGTTCATCCACTGTCAGAGGATTACCGTAGGCTGCTCCAATGCCTGCTGCTTCCACAGCCGTCTGATCTACAATCTTTTGCAGATCGTGGCACAGAGAAATCTGGAGTTTCACCAGAAGCTGGAGATTATCGCCAACCGCACCACCCGGGAAAAACTGATGGCATATCTGCTGCTCCGGGCAAAAGAAGCGGGCAGCGACAGCTTTACCATTCCCTACGATCGCCAGACATTGGCGGATTATCTGGGGGTGGAGCGCAGTGCTATGAGTGCCGAGCTGGGCAAGCTAAGAAAGGATGGCATCATCGATTTCCATCGCAGCAGATTCACCATTTTGTAAAAAAGGGCTGCCCGACGGGCAGCCTGTCATTTATTTTGAGATAAACATTTGTGTCCAGTAATTGCCGCCGGACACATAACCCACACCAATATGGGTGTAAGACGGGTTGAGAATGTTGGAACGGTGGCTGGGGGAATTCATCCAACCATTGACCACAGCCTGTGGGGTTGCGTAGCCTTTTGCGATATTTTCGCCGGCACTTCTGAAGGAAATGCCAAAGTTCCGAATCATCTGGAAGGGTGTGCCATAGGTGGGACTTTCGTGGGCAAAGTATCGATTGTCCTTCATATCCTGGGATTTGTAACGGGCGACTCTACTCAGCTCCCAGTCATACGTGAGTGGTTTCAATCCCTTTTCCTTGCGGTGCTGGTTTACCAGACGAATAACTTCTTGCTCGTAATTGGTAACGGTGGGGTCTTGGGTGGGGATGTTGATGGCCTGACCCGGATAGATCAAGTCGTAGTTTTTAATTTGGGGATTGGCACTTTTTATTTCCTGCAATCCAACTTGGTACTTGGTTGCAATTTTCCAAAGACTGTCGCCGGGGACCACGGTATGGACGGCGGCAGCAGAGGCGTGAAGGGCAAACAAGGGGACCAACAAGAAAATGCCAAGCAAAATAGAAAATGGTTTTTTCATACTACCTCCTGAAAAAAAGCGATCCCGCAATGCGGGATCGCAGATTACCGCTTTATTAGCAGCCGAAACCGCACAACTGGCGCAGAAGCTGCCAGACAGAGCTACAATCTGTGTCGCAGTTAGTGTTGCAAGTAAAGAAGAACATCTTGCTAACCTCCTGTTAATGATTTGTCTCGCGAGGACAATAGGATTGTAACCGAATTGTAACCTTTAATCAAGCTGTAAATATTGGAAACAAAAAATGCCCGGGGGATATTAAGGGTCATCTTCAAAGCATCATCGGTAAATTTGACCTTATCCTCTGTCCAGTCAGCAGCGTAACGTACAGAGCCCAATGATTGCTTGCGTATAGGGAAGAAAAGATAGGTCTGGTAAAAATGATTCACCTTTATAAAAATATCTACATAAATTATAATTTTCTCTGCCGATAAAGTCAAGAAAGGGTCTTTCCAAATATGGATAACAGTGATAAAATAGCAAAAGAAAGAGGGAGGATATGACCGTGGGAAAGAAACTGACCAAGGACTTTACAAGAGGCAGTGTAGCAAAGCAACTGCTTTGGTTCACGCTGCCCTTTATGGCGTCCAATGCTATGCAGGTGCTGTACAGCACCATTGATATGATCATTGTAGGCGAATATGTGGGTACAGCAGGTTTATCTGCCGTGTCCCAAAGCAGTCAGATCATGAACTTTGCTACCATGGTCTGTCTGGGCTTCTCCAATGGTGGGCAAGTGTTGGTATCCCAGGCATTGGGTGCAAGAAAACAAAAAGAAATGAACCGGATCATTGGCACATTGTTTACATTGATTTTGCTGCTGGCGGTGGTGCTGTCAGTGGTGATTCTGGGTGCAAGACACTGGATCATGGATGTGATGAACATTCCCGCAGAATCCTATGATTTTGCCATGGATTATCTGGTTATTTGCGGTGCAGGACTGATTTTTACTGCCGGCTATAACATGGTCTCGGCGGTGCTTCGGGGCATGGGCGATTCCAAACGCCCCTTTTTGTTCATTGGCATCGCCTCTGTTGTGAATCTGGTGCTGGATATTCTGTTTACGGGCGTTTGGGGCTGGGAGGTAGCAGGCGCGGCATGGGCTACCATTATCGGACAGGCGGTGTCCTTCCTGTTTTCCCTGTATTACCTGTTCCGCCATAGGGAGGCGTGTGGGTTCGATTTCAAGAAGGAAAGTTTTGCGATCAGTAAGCATTATACAAAGATGATTGCTGCTCTGGGTACGCCTATGGCGATTCAGTCCGGCTGCATCAATCTATCCATGCTTTTTGTCAATTCTATGATCAACAATGTGGGGGTGGTGGCATCCGCTACCTTCGGTGTCGGCTGTCGAATTGACGATATTATCAATAAAATATCCCAAGGCATCCAGTATGCCACCATGCCAATGGTCAGCCAAAATATTGCGGCGGGGAAGAAAGAGCGTGCTGTACAGACGGTGCACTGGGCGTGGGTCTTTTCCGGCGTTCTGACAGTGGTATCTATGGTTGCTTATATAGCATTTGGGAAACAGATGTTCATGGCGTTTTCGGATGACCCTCTGGTCCACCAAATGTCCGGCACCTTCATACGGGCGATTCTGTGGATGTTCCCGGCACTGGCAGTAATGCGTGGCAGCAGTGCCTTTATTCAGGGAATTGGCAACGCGAAGTTGAGTATGACCCTGGCACTGCTGGACGGCGTGGTGCTGCGGATCGGATTGAGCTGGCTGTTTGGCATTTTCCTGAATTGGGGCTTCTACGGCTTTGTGTTGGGTTACGGTATGGCTGCCTACGGTTGCGCTGTGCCCGGTATGCTCTACTTCTTGTCCGGTGTTTGGAAGAAACGCAGGGCACTGGCTGATGATATATAAAATAACGCCCCTCAACTGAGGGGCGTTTCTTTGCTTATTTTCCGGTGTTCATATCGGCAACCGCCTGATGGGCGGCCTGTTGCAGCACGGCGATCAGATCTTCAGATAGGTTGTAGTCGGGACGGAAGGTATTGCCGATACAACTCTGACCGGTGAGCGTTTCAAACCAGACACAGGCATTGAGGCATTCACTATATCCATGGGGAAGTTGTTTGTAAAGGAAACGTGCGCCCAATGGTGGTTGAAAGTATATGCCGGGCATGGTATACTGGGTACACTGAATATAGCCTTTTATAAGGAGCGTCCCATGAAGATTCGACTTTCTGAACACTTTTCTTACGGAAAACTGCTGCGTTTTACGCTGCCGTCTATTGTAATGATGATCTTCACCTCGGTATACGGCGTGGTGGATGGAATTTTTGTATCCAATTTTGCCGGAAAAACGCCCTTTGCCGCAATTAATCTTATTATGCCCTATGTGATGCTGTTT
The DNA here is from genome assembly GCA_045647705.1 of Faecousia sp. Taxonomy (GTDB): domain Bacteria; phylum Bacillota; class Clostridia; order Oscillospirales; family Oscillospiraceae; genus Faecousia. The sequence goes on along the minus strand of JAZRMP010000008.1, from coordinate 35,579 downwards.
GGAAGCTTCGGCTTTTTAATCGGCACCGGCGGAACAGCGTTGATCTCCAAAACCTTGGGCATGGGAAACAGGAAGAAAGCAAATGAGATATTTTCCATGCTAACGGTGGTATGTATCGTTGGCGGTGTGCTGCTGACGGTACTATCGCTGGTATTTCTGCGTCCGGCAGCGATTTTTCTGGGTGCCAGAGGGCAAATGCTGGAGGATTGTGTTACCTATGGTATGATCGTGCTGCCGGCATCGGCGGCGTATATTTTGCAGTTTGCCTATCAGAGCTTCTGCGTTACTGCGGAGAAAGCAAATCTGTCGCTGATCACGACCATCGTATCCGGTGTATGCAATATTGTATTGGATGCTTTGTTTGTAGCAATGTTCCGGTGGGGCCTTGCCGGTGCCGCCGCAGCCACAGCCATCGCTCAGGTGGTGGGAGCAGTGATTCCCGTGGTATATTTTCTGCTGCCGAACAGCAGTTTGCTGCGGCTGGGAAGATTCTCCTTTGACGGCAAGGCACTGCTGCACACTGTTACCAATGGCGCATCGGAGCTGATGACCAATCTGTCTATGAGTCTTGTGGGATTTCTTTATAATTTGCAGCTTATGCGTTGGGCAGGGGAGGACGGCATTGCCGCTTATGGCGTGATTATGTATGTGAACCTGTTCTTCCTGTCCATTTTCATCGGGTTTTCCATTGGCTCAGCACCACTGATTGGCTACAATTATGGTGCAGATAACCGGGGAGAGCTGAAAAATTTATTTCGCAAAAGTCTGGTAATTATTGGAACGGTATCGGTAGCTATGGCGACTGCTGCCGTTTTTCTGGCGCGACCTCTGGGTGCGGTTTTCGTGTCCTATGACCCGATCCTTTTAGATATGACCGTCAGGGGCTTTTTGCTCTATGCAGTATCCTTCCTGTTTAGTGGATTTGGTATTTTTGGCAGTGCCATGTTCACAGCACTGAACAACGGATTGGTTTCTGCGGTGATCTCCTTTTTCCGAACGCTGCTGTGTCAGGCGGCTGCGGTAATGCTGCTGCCGCTTGTGCTGGGATTAGACGGCATTTGGCTTGCCAATGGCGTGGCGGAGGCTGGGGCAGTGTGCCTGACAGTGTTCTGTTTCGTGAAATACCGTAAGCGGTATCATTATTGAGAGGGGGTGGGAATATGAAATTACCGGTGGGTGTTTATGTGGTTTCGGCAGCTTTTTCCCAAAAGAGCGATTGGGTCAGTTTCACGTTTAAAGGTACCCAGTATGAGGCTCGGATGGGGCACAACAGCTTTACGTCGCTGGATGAACTGACACCCTTGGTTTTGGATAAGCCTGTAACGCCATTTTGCGGTTACATGGAAACCCCTGTAATTTTGGTTCCTGCCGGGACACTGAAGCTGGGGACAGCGTTGGAGAAGACGGCAAAATTCCGCACTTATATGCCCTGTGCAGTAACAATCCTGGGAGAAAATGCGGGCATTTCTCCTAATGGTGCTGACCTGCGGACACCGGGAGAGCGGGTGCAAGAGACGGTCTTGGAAGGTTCTTTCTATTTTGGGTGTATTGATATTCAGGGGGAACATTCGGGGACGATGACCTTGGACGGTGTAACCCTTAAGGCAAAGATCTATGATAGCCGTACCGGCGGTGCAGATGTGGGGCTAGCGGTAAAAAATACGATAATTGCAGCGGATATTCCCTACACCATTGTTTCCTGTGTTTCCGGGTTTCAAGGGAGACGTCAAATTACGGTGGCTGATTGCCGGGTTGACGGCATCAACAGCATCGGCAATGAAGGATGCCTGCTCAGTGTGGGAAGCGGTGATGTTACGGTGGAAAGACTGTACATTGCGAATACGAAAAAATTCTTTGGCATGACCAACTATTGCCATACCATCTTCAATGATCTGGGAAAGGCGGTTTTTCGGGATTGTTTATTTGAAAACTGCAAATCCACCCATGGGTTGACGGTGAATCTCCCCGGGGGAAGCGTTGCAGACGTTCATGTACACAGATGCCGATTCTTGAATTTTGTGCCTCGGGAGGATCCTGTTATCACAGCCATACTGCCGAAAGGCAGTTGTTTAACGGTATCAGATACGGAGTTTTCCGGAGAAAACACTGCTCCGGCGATACTGATCGAAGGAGATGTCTCCGGTGTTACCATTGAAAACACTGTCCAGACCGGCTTTGTATCGCTGTGTTCTGCCAAACCGCCCCGGCGGCAGGTGCCGGATGCAGCAACGCAGTATCCACTACAAGACCCGCACGAAACGGCACAATGGGATGCAGCCCTGCTGGATAGAGCATACCGGGGAAGGAACGTCTATTACGGAGATTTCCACTGCCACAGCAATTCGGGCGGCAGCAGCGACGGTCAAGTCCCTATTGAAAACTATGTAGAGGAAATGCAAAAGAAAGGGCTGGACTTTGCCGCCATTGTGGATCATAAGCAGATGCGTCATTTCTTCTTGGACTGCTGGGATGACCGGTATCTGATTTGCGGGACAGAGCCAGGGTGTCGGCTTAATGAGCCTGATAGGGATATATTTGCCCGCCGGATGGATTATACTATGATTTTCCCGGACAGTTCCGGGCTGAAAGAAGTGATGGAGGTGTTTCCGGAATTTTCTTTTACCGGAACGGAGGTGGAGGGAATATATCAATACTGGAATCCTACCCTCGCCCGGTTACGGGAACTGGCAGATTTTGTTTATAGCATTGGCGGCCTTTTGACCCATGCCCATCCCAAACAGCTTATGGCATCGGAGGATCCGATGGATTATTACATTGGGGAGAATGTGGCACTGGAAACCATCCAAAGGGACCCCGATGCCTTTGGATCCCGGCAGAACAGGGACCTTTGGGTGTCTCTTTTGAAATTGGGAAAGCGGGTCAAAACGCATGGCTCCAGCGATTCCCACGGTCCGGTTTCCAACCGGGGGCTTACATCGGTATATACTGCCAGACACCATAGCAGGGACATTTTTAAGGCAATTCGAGCCGGGGACTGCACTGCGGGGGGCGTTGCGATCCGAATGTGTATCGGAGATATTTGTATGGGCGGAAGCATCCCCTATGAGGAAGGATTGCGGTTGGACATCGCTGTGGACGGCTTCCATTGTGCGCATATCCGTGAACACACGGTCTACTGTCTGAAGGTGTATACGGATAGGGGACTTGCCTTTGCCCGGGAGTTTGATGGAAGCCCCCAACGGTTCTCGCTTCAAGTGCAAAAGCGCGGCTACTACAGAGTGGAGATTACCAACGAAAGCGACAACACCTTGGTGGCACTGAGCAACCCCATTTGGCTGGATGTGTAAGTGTATTCGGGTCTTCTTTATGCCATCAAAAATCGTCCGGATCTTACGATCCGGACGAGAATTTTTTGCAGATCATTGTGTTTTAATGGCACAGAGGTCATCTGCTCTTATGGCAGACACGGATGGCGTGCTTCAGGCAGACCACCTCCGCATTGCTGCGGCCCGGTTCTTCCTCCCCGTCCAGTGTCCAGGGCAAGTCTGCCGGTGCAGTGATCCTCACCCGGGGCGTGTTCAAAAAGGTGAGCATGGAGCAGTTGTAGGTCTGCTGCTGGAGGGCTTTCACACAATCTCTTAATTCAAACAGATCTTTCGGGGCGCGGACCAGAAGCAGCTCAAACATACCGTCAGCCATGTCCACCAGAGAAGATGACAAAGAGAGAATACCCCCCAGACTGGTGGTGTTGGAGATGGCACCGAATAGAAAATTATCCTCGATCACCCTGCCGTCGGGGAGCGCAAATCGAAGCCTGTGAGGCCGGAGCTGGGAAAGCTCCTGAATGCCACTGAGCATATAAGCCGCATGACCCAGAATGTTTTTCATATTTTGGGGCGTGGTAAAGCTGGTCCGGGTGAAGGCACCGAAGGAGGCTACGTAGGAGAAGTATCGGCCGGCAAAGCTGCCGATGTCTAATTGCTTTGGGGTGCTTTCCGTAATGTCCCGGGCGGCTTGCAGCAGGTTGGTGCTCAGACCCAGGCTGGCGGCAAAATCGTTGGTGGAGCCGGCGGGGATATAGCCAATGGGCAGGGGGCGGTTGCTTTTCAGAACGCCGGAGACCGTTTCGTTAAAGGTTCCGTCTCCGCCGCAGCATACCACAAGGGAAACCTGGTCTGCATATTGGATGCAGGCGGCTTCGGCATCACCGGTGCAGGCGGTGATATGGGTGATAACCGTATACCCGGCGCGGTTGAAAATGTCGATTATATCAGATAGGTATTTCTTTGCCTTTTTCTGACCGGCGCAGGGATTTACAATCAGCAGCAGCTTTTTCATACAAACGACCTGATTTCTTCATGGAATATTTTTATCTTAGCACAGGGGCTGTAAAAAAGAAACAGAAAATTTTATGGACGGCGGAAATGGGGAACAATAGGAATTAAAACCGGCACAGGACTTGGTTCCTGTGCCGATTTGTATTCTGGGGCATATTTTTATTTAGCTGTCTTCCTTTTGGGAACCGGTAGGGTTCATAATGCTGTATCCCACATTCACAAGATGGTCTGCAACACGTTCCAGTCCCACAATCACAGACGAGTAATACGGACTCACATCCACACTGCAATTTCCTTCGGTGAGACGGGCAAAGTGGCTGGCAATGAGATCTTTTTTCATATCGTCCACGCCGTTTTCCAAATCTGTCAGGGCGGGGAGACGATCTTTATTCAGATTCTCAAAGGCATCCTTTGCAATGGCAAACATTTGCATAACGCTGTCCCGCATGGCGATAATGCCGCCGTGTGCTTTGTCCGAAAAAGAAATCTTTTTGCCGATCATTTCCATGCCGATCTCATGGAAGTTCTCGGCATGGTCGCCAATACGTTCCAAGTCGTTCAGAACATGGAAGTAGGAGCCAATAATGTTTTCGTCGCTTTCTTCCATGTTTACCGACAATTTAATCAGGAACCGGGTCAATGCGCTGTTGGTAAAATCGATAATTTCCTCGTTTTTACGGATCTGCTCACTTTCTTCTGCAGAACCGGTGTCCATTGCAGCAAAAGCAAGGCGGGTATTTTCCTCTACCAATCCCAGCATATAGTCGATTTCCTTCTTGACCTGCATAAGCGCAACATGGGGCGCGGACAGCAGTCGGTCGTCAACAAATCTGAGGGACAGGGATTCGGTTTCTTCCGTTTTGTCCTTGATGACCAGGCAGGAATAGTCCACAAGTTGTTTGACAAAGGGAAGAAGAGCACAGGTCGTGGTTACATTAAAGATCACATGGAAGGCAGATACACGCATCTGCAAAGACATGGGGTCGTTTCCGGGGAACAGGGATACCAGAAGGTGGAGAATCGGCTCCTTAAAGATCCAGATGATAGCTGTGAACAGGACGGTGCCGATTGCGTTAAAGGTGAAATGGATCAGAGCCACACGCTTGGAATTGGCGTTGGCACCCACGGAAGCCAGCAGGGCGGTTACACAGGTGCCGATGTTGGCACCCAAAATGATGAACAGCGCCAGATCCAAAGGCATCACGCCGGTACCCACCATGGTGATTACAACACCGGTAGATGCGGAGGAACTTTGAATTAGTGCGGTGAAAATGATACCCACCAAAATCAGAAGCAACGGGAAGTCGATCACTTCAAAGATATTCGTAAACAAATTCTCAACCAGTGGATTTCCAAAGGCCTGCTCGCTGCTCATAATGTTCAGACCAATAAAAATCAGACCCAGACCACTGGAAAGGCTGCCGGCAATTTTTACTTTTTCTTTTTTAGCAAAGCCCATCATAACACCGGCAAAAGCAAGCAGGTACATTGCCATGTTGAAATAGTCGTTTTTCAGTGCTACCAGGACGCCGGTGATGGTGGTGCCGATGTTTGCGCCCATAATAATCGGTGTTGCCTGCATAAGCGTCATAACGCCGGCGTTAACCAAGCCGATGACCATGACCGATGTGGCGGAGGAGCTCTGGATAATTGCCGTTACACCTGCACCGATGCCAACACCGGAAAAACGGTTGTTGCTTATTTTTTCAAGCAAGCTTTTCATACCACTGCCGGCACTTTTCTCCAGAGCGTCGCCCATAAAGTTCATGCCGACGATAAAGACACCAACGCCGGCAAGCAGCCAAATGAGACTTTGAATAAGCCGCATGATTTCTGCTGTTGATAACATATTGTTGCTCCTTTCGGCTCCGCATAACAGAGAACCGGATATATTATAGTTTGGATAAATTGTGTTGTCAAGAAATTACCGTAAATAAAACTTCTGTATTGGGAAGGGAATAGTATAGATTATATTTATTCTGCGTTGTCTGATCAGGGGGGCAAGATATTAAGAAGATTCCTGGAGTTTCGGTTAACCATACCTATGTGCTGCAGATGCTGGGCGATGCCAAGGAATCTGTGCAGAAGCTACAGAGCTATTTGTAATATTGAACGCCGGGATCTCAGGGTCCCCGCGTTTTCATCGGGATCCTTGAAAAAAGAATTGCCAAAAGTGTCGGAATGTGGTATTTTAAAAGAGAAGAATCAGCCGAAGGAGCGACGGGGAGAATATGAAAACTGTAATCATTGTGGACGATGAGCCGATCACCCGCATGGACCTTTCGGATATGTTACAGGAACTGGGGTTTGACGTAGTAGGCGAGGCCGCAGATGGGTTTGATGCCATTGAGCTTTGCAGGGCAAAACATCCGGATGTGGTGCTGATGGATGTGAAAATGCCGATTTTTGATGGGTTGACGGCATCCGAAACCCTGCTTTCTGAGGGGCTGGCGCGATGTGTGGTACTGCTGACAGCATTCAACGACCGGGATGTGATCGCCCGTGCCGGCAAGGCAGGGGTTACAGGGTATTTGGTCAAGCCTATCGACCAACGATCACTGCTGCCAACCATTGAGGTGGCTTATGAACAGAGCCAGCGGCTTTGGGAGGCCCGGAAGGAAGCGCGGGAGGCACAGCAGAAGGTTCAGGAAGAGCGGATAATCCATAAGGCACAGCAATATCTGGCAAAGAGCCAAGGCTGCTCCCAGGCAGATGCTTACCGCCAGATGCGAAAGACGGCTATGGACAAGCGCCTGACCCTGGCTGCCCTTGCCCAAAAAATACTGGACCAGGCATCCCGGACAGATGAAGTCGCGGCAGCTAAGCGGCTGCTGATGGAGCGGCGTGGACTCAGTGAGGAACGGGCGTATCGACAAATCGTCAGCATTGCCAAGGCAAGAGGCTGTACTACAGAAGAAGCTGCCCGGCAGCTTCGGATAGATTTCAGTAAGGAGGAATGAGCGATGTTGCAGACCATCTGCCGCGAGTGCACCTCTCTTACCTCCGATGATGTGGCGCAGCTGGAACAGGTCAGTTGTCAGCTTCCCCTGATGGCGGAACTGACGGGACAGGATGTTTTTATTGATTGTATCACTTGTGATGACAGGGTCGTAGTGGTTGCGCACGCCCAGCCGTCTACCGCAGGCAGTGCCTATCAGCAAAATGTAGTGGGGAAGTATGCCTTGCCCGATCGGGAACCTGCTGTGTTCCATGCTTTGCAGCTTCATGCCCCTGCCAGAGATATTAAGGCAGTAACCCAGGAGGACCGGGCGGTGCGGCAGGATGTGGTCCCTATTTTCAATCCCCAGGGGAAGTGTATCGGGGCACTGATTCGTGAGAAGGACATTAGTGATGCATTGCTACAGGAAAAAAAGTATCGGACATTGGCGCAAACATACGAAAACGAGGATTTGTCCCTGCGTTCCAGCGATGCTCCGGCCAGGGATGACACCGCTATGCGGGAGATTCACCACCGGGTAAAAAACAACCTACAGCTCGTGGCAAGTATCCTAAACCTTCAGTCCCGACGCTGCGCGGATGACTTTACCAAAAAAATTCTCAAAGAAAATGTGGCTAGGGTCTTGTCAATCGCAGCAATCCATGATATACTGACGAAGAATGAGGATAATTTTAGGGAAATTGACAGCATGGTTCTTCTGGAACAGCTTCGCAAGAACCTACAGTCTTTCGTTCCCGACGGCAAGCAGGTTGTCATATCCGTCAGCGGCAGTTCCGCATTGTTATCGGCTGATACGGCAAGCTCTGTTTCCTTGGTTGTCAACGAGCTGATTACAAATGCGTTGGAGCACGCCTTTGAGGGCAGAGAGAGTGGCAGTATTTACGTATCCTTTTGCCCGGGTCAGTTGTTCCACACAGTTACGGTTGCCGATGATGGCTGCGGATTTGATCCCGGCGTTTCCCGGGAAGGCAGCTTGGGTTTGAATATCGTGGCGGCTACGGTGCGTGATCGGCTCCACGGTCAGCTCAGCATTCATTCTGACGCCGGCGGCAGTCGGGTGTCCTTTGATTTTAAAACCGAATAACCCGCACAATAGGGTGCGGTCTTTTAGGAAGCAAGAAAGCTAAGACGTTGCAAGTACGTCTTGGCTTTTTTTGTCTTTTTTGGAGTTTCAGGAGAGGAGGGGCATCTTTGCAGGATATTTTAAGTGTCGGAATTGACATTGGAACTTCCACTACCCAGCTTGTCTTCAGCAGGATCAGCATGGAAAACATTTCCGGATACTTTGCAGTGCCCCGGATCTCTATCGTGGACAAGCAGGTGATTTATAAAAGCGATGTCCACCTAACGCCCCTAAGCGGTCCTGTCCTGATCGATGGCGAGGCCATCCGGACGTTGGTTGCGGAGGAATTTCGCAGAGCGGGGTACACCCCTGCGGATGTGGATACCGGTGCGGTAATAATCACCGGGGAATCTGCCCGGAAGGAAAACGCTGCGGCAGTGTTGGAGAAGCTGGGAGGCTTTGCGGGAGAATTTGTAGTCTCCACAGCCGGACCGGATCTGGAATCCATTATTGCCGGTAAAGGCAGTGGCGTATTCCAGTACACGATCGATAATAGCTGCGCCGCAGCCAATCTGGATATTGGCGGTGGTACCACCAATATCGTACTGTTTGACAGTGGCGAGGTCGTGGGCAAGGGCTGCCTGGACATCGGCGGAAGGCTGATCCGATTAAAGAAGGATCTTACAGTAGAACGCATAAGTCCAGCAGCCGATGAGGTGGCGAAGGCAGTGGGTGTGCGGCTTGTTCAGGGTCAGCAGACTACCCTTGCAGATTTGGAGCGCATCACGGATAAAATGGCAGACCTGTTGGCGCAGGCGTTGTATTTGAAGCCCCAGGAGCCACTGCTGCGTAAGGTGCAGACACCGGGCAGTACCTGGCTGGAATTGCAGAACAAGCGGGTTTGTCGCATCTGTTTCTCCGGCGGCGTTGCCGACTGCATTAACAATGGCGACGGCGACCCGGTACCCTATGGCGACATCGGCGTGCTGCTGGGCAGGTCTATTGCAAAGGGGCTTCTGGTTCGTTCTATCCCCAGAGTAATGGGGACGGAGACCATACGGGCTACAGTGGTAGGCGCGGGGACTTACACCACCAGCATCTCCGGCAGCACCATCACCTATGCCCAGGAACTGTTCCCTATGAAGAATATCCCGGCTCTAAAGCTGACGCAGGCCGAGCAAGATCAGTGCTTTTCCGGCCAGACAAAGCCATTGGTGGAAAAAATCATCTGGTTTTTGGAACAGAGCGAATCGGACCGTCTGATCTTGGCACTGCCGGGGGAAAACGACCCGGATTACCTGCGGCTGAAAAAGCTGGCAAAGACCCTCAGCGATGCCATGGACACGGCACTGCCCCCCGGGTGTCCGGTGCTGGTGGTGTTGGAACAGGACATTGCCAAAGCACTGGGGGGTTTAATGGAGAGAGAACTCCATGGGCGAAGAAGAGTCGCCTGTATTGACGGCATTAAAGTGGAACAGGGAGACTACATCGACTTGGGACGGCCTATCCTAAACGGGCTTGTGATTCCGGTGGTAGTAAAGACCCTGTTGTTTGGATAAATACGAGAGGAGCGTGAAATATGAAGTTATCAACGGTTCTCGCCGGTAAGACCTTTTCCTTCCATTCGGTTAAGGAAGTACTGGCCAAAGCAAACGAAGAAAAATCCGGCGATATTTTGGCGGGCATTGCCGCTACCTCCGATCTGGAGCGGGTCGCGGCAAAAGAGGTACTGAGCAACCTTCTGGTCCGGGATCTGCGGGAAAATCCTGTGGTTCCCTATGAGGATGATGAAGTAACCCGTATCAATCAGGATTCCATCGATCCGGAGGTATACAACGGTGTTGCCAACTGGACCATTGCCCAGCTTCGGGAGTATATCCTGAGCTACCAGTCCACAGAGGAGGACCTGCGGCGGCTGGGGACGGGCTTGACCAGTGAGGTTATCGCCGGTGTGTGCAAGCTGATGAGCAACTTGGATCTGATCTATGGTGCCAACAAAATTCGGGTAACTGCAACCTGTAATACCACCATCGGACGCAGGGGCTGTCTTTCCACGCGTTTGCAGCCTAACCACCCCACGGACAATGTGGAGGGCATTACAGCATCTTTGTTTGAAGGATTGAGCTACGGCAGTGGCGATGCTTTGCTGGGATTGAATCCGGTCAATGACACGGCTGCCAGTCTGGGTGAGGTGCTGCGGCGCTTTGACGAGGTAAAGAATCGCTTCGATATTCCTACGCAGATCTGTGTTCTGGGTCATATTACAGCCCAGATCGAAGCGGTGCGAAAGGGCGCACCAACAGATATGATCTTCCAGTCCATTGCCGGAAGCCAGAAGGGCAATAACGCATTTGGCTTTAGTGCCGATACTGTCCGGGAAGCCCAGCAGCTTCTGCGGGAAAAAGGCACGGCGAAAGGCCCCAATGTGATGTATTTTGAGACAGGGCAGGGCAGTGAGCTTTCCTCCGAAGCCAATTTTGGTGCTGACCAGGTAACCATGGAATCCCGGTGCTACGGTTTTGCAAGGGAATTTAAGCCCTTTATGGTCAATACGGTGGTGGGATTCATCGGACCTGAGTATTTGTACGACAGCCGCCAAGTCATTCGCGCCGGTTTGGAGGACCACTTCATGGCAAAGCTCCACGGTGTGCCTATGGGATGCGACTGCTGCTATACCAACCACATGATGGCAGATCAGAACGATATTGAGAACCTATCCCTGCTGCTTGCTAGCTGCGGCGTCAACTACATACTGGGCGTTCCCGCCAGCGATGATGTGATGCTCAATTATCAGACAAACGCCTATCATGATGCCGTCGCTATCCGGGAGATCCTGGGTCTGCGGCCCATTCGGGAGTTTGAACTGTGGCTGGAAAAAATGGGCATTATGGAAAACGGCAGACTGACTGCCAGAGCCGGCGACCCTACCATTTTTGTAAAGTAAGGAGGTGCGCTTGATGAATCAGGAACAAATCTCCGCGATCGTGGAGGAAGTGATCAATCAATTACTCAGCACAGGCCGTGTAGTTCTGCCGGACCAGAGCCAGACTTGCACAGATATTGCATCGCCCCAGTGCAAAGCCGTCCCACTGCTGAAAGACCCATCTGATCCGGAGGCTCTGGAGCGGATGATGAAGCGCACCACTGCCCGCATCGGTGTGGGCAAGGCTGGTCCTCGGCTGAAGACTCAGACATTACTGGCACTTCGGGCAGACCACGCCCAGGCAAGGGATGCTGTTATGAAGGATGTTGACCCTAAAGTGTTGGATGAAGTCGGTCTGTTTACCGTCCAGACACTTTGTGAGGATAAAGATACATTTATTACCAGACCCGATTTAGGCAGGAAGCTGAACCCGGAGGCAGTACAAACCCTGAAGGACCGGTGTGTTCAAAACCCTGATGTACAGATCTACGTTTCTGACGGTCTTAGTTCCACGGCAGTGGAGGCAAATGTGTCTAAGATCCTGCCGGTCATAACCGAGGCACTACAGGCTAAAGGGTTGAAGGTAGGAACGCCGTTCTTTGTGCGGTTCGGACGAGTGGGTGCGCAGGAGCATGTGTCTGAAACGCTGGGTGCTAAGGTGGTCTGCGTACTGCTGGGCGAGCGGCCCGGTCTTGCCACTGCCGAAAGTATGAGTGCCTACATCACTTACAATGCCTATGTGGGTATGCCCGAATCCAAGCGCACTGTGGTATCCAACATTCACAAAAACGGAACCGCAGCCGTGGAGGCCGGTGCTTATGTGGCAGAAGTGGTTGCCAAGATCCTGGAACAGAAGGCCAGTGGCGTGGATCTGGTGAAGTAAGGAGGCTGGTATGCTGGGAAGTAAAATGAAGACAAAGGTTCTAAGCGTTCGGATCATCCCCAACGCAGATCCGCTCTTACTGAAGCAGCTTGATGTCCCTGAGGGACACAGAAGCCTGGGTATCTTTACTACCGATTGCGACGACGTTTCCTACGCCGCGCTTGACGAGGCAACCAAAAAGGCCATGGTTACGGTGGCGTATGCACGAAGCATGTATGCCGGCGCAGCCAATGCCAATACCGCACTGGCGGGTGAGTTTATCGGCATTCTTTCAGCAGAAGATCCGGCAGAGATCCGCAGTGGTTTGGAAGCTGCGCTGCAGTTCGTGGAAAATGATGCTTGTTTCTACAGTGCCAATGACGACGATTCTGTTGTGTACTTTGCCCACTGCATTTCCCGCACCGGAAGTTATCTTTCCAAGGCGGCCGATGTCCCTGAGGGGACAGCGATGGCGTATCTGATCGCGCCGCCACTGGAGGCAATGGTGGGTCTGGATGCGGCATTGAAGGCGGCGGCAGTAACGATGAACGTCTTCTACGGTCCCCCTTCCGAAACCAATTTTGCCGGAGGCCTTCTTACCGGCGATCAGGCAGCTTGCCGTGCTGCCTGCGAGGCGTTTGCCGATGCGGTCTGTGGCATTGCCGCAAGCCCTACGGACTACTGATGTAAACCGCTCCATGGAGATGGAGAAAAGATAAAACCGTTTATAAAAAACATAATTTTTTGGAGGTACTATTATGAACAATTTACAAGCTCTGGGTATGGTCGAAACCAAAGGTCTGGTTGGCTCTGTTGAGGCCGCCGATGCCATGGTCAAGGCAGCAAACGTCCGTCTGATCGGCAAGGTCCATGTAGGCGGCGGTCTGGTTACGGTTATGGTTCGTGGCGACGTGGGTGCCGTCAAGGCAGCTACCGATGCCGGTGCCGCAGCCGCTTCCCGTGTTGGTGAGCTGCTCAGTGTCCACGTGATCCCCAGTCCCCACAACGAGGTGGAGGCGATCCTGCCTGTTCTGGGCGTCGAAAAGTAATCCCGTTTGAATGCACACCCCAGGAGGTGAATCCATGGAATTTGATAAGGACTTACGCTCCATTCAGGAGGTAAGGAATCTGGTTGCCAAGGCAAAGGCTGCTCAGCAGGCCTATGCCCAGTTCAGCCAGGAACAGGTGGATCGGATCGTCAAAGCGATTGCCGATGCCTGTGTGGCCAATGCCGAACGGCTGGCCAAGATGGCCGTGGAGGAGACCGGCTTTGGCGTCTGGCAGGATAAGATTTTGAAAAATCTGCTTGGCAGTGCCATTACCTATGACAGCATCAAGGATATGAAGACGGTGGGCATCCTCTCAGAAGACCGGCAGAAGCAGGTCTGGGAGGTAGCGGTGCCTGTGGGTATCGTGGCAGCACTGATCCCCTCCACCAATCCCACTTCCACCACCATGTACAAGACGCTGATCTCTCTGAAGGCAGGCAACGCCATCATTCTCAGTCCCCATCCCAATGCAAAGAATTGCATTTTGGAGACATTCCAGATTATCAGCCGCGCTGCCGCTTCTGCCGGCGCGCCGGCAGGCTTGGTGCAATGCATCACAGTCCCCTCACAGGAGGGCACATCCGCCCTTCTGAAGCATCGGGACATTGGCATGATCCTTGCCACCGGCGGCGAGGCCATGGTCCGGGCAGCCTACAGTTCCGGCAACCCCGCTCTGGGCGTGGGACCGGGCAACGGACCTGCCTACATTGAGAAGTCTGCCGACATCCCCACCGCAGTCAAGCATATTTTTGACAGCAAGACCTTTGACAACGGTACGATCTGCGCCTCTGAGCAGAGCATCATTACCGAGCGCTGCATCCGGGATCAGGTGATTGCCGAGGTCAAGCGTCAGGGCGGCTATTTCATGAATGAGGAAGAAAGCGCAAAGGTCAGCCGCTTTATTCTGCGGGCCAATGGTACCATGAATCCCAAGATCGTGGGCCGCAGTGCCCAAACCATTGCGGAGATGGCGGGCATCTCTATCCCTGCGGGTACCCGGATCCTGATTTCCCACCAGACAACTGTGGGTAAGGATAACCCGTACTCCCGGGAAAAGCTCTGTCCCATTCTGGCTTTCTATACGGAAGATAGCTGGGAAGCTGCCTGTCGCCGCAGTATCGAGATCCTTAACAATGAGGGCGTGGGCCACACCATGACCATTCACAGCCAGGATATGAGCGTTATTCGGGAATTTGCCCTGAAAAAGCCTGTATCCCGCCTGCTTGTGAATACCCCGGGTGCTCTGGGCGGTGTGGGCGCAGCCACCGGTCTGCAGCCGGCTCTGACATTGGGCTGTGGCAGTGTAGGCGGCAGTGCCACCTCTGATAATGTTGGCCCCATGCACCTGATCAACATCCGCCGGGTAGCCTTCGGTATCAAGGAACTCAGCGACATCCGTGGCAATAACCCAGCACCCGATGCAAGTGCCTGTTGCAGCACTTCCTGCTCTGAAAAGGCAGCATCTACACTCAGCCGTGCCGAGATTGAGGCCATTACCAAGGCCGTTATCGACCGGCTTTCCCGATGAATGAAACATAAATTTTTCACACAACTTATTTTGGAGGTAAATTATTATGCAGAATCTGCAAGCTTTGGGTATGATCGAAACGAAGGGCCTGATCGGCGCCATTGAGGCTGCTGATGCGATGGTCAAGGCAGCAAATGTTCATCTGATTGGCAAGGTCCATGTAGGCGGCGGTCTGGTTACCGTTATGGTCCGTGGCGATGTGGGTGCCGTTAAGGCAGCTACCGATGCCGGAGCCGCAGCCGCTTCCCGCGTGGGTGAGCTGATCTCCGTCCATGTTATTCCCCGTCCCCACGGCGAGGTGGAGTTCATTCTGCCTGTGCTCGAAGGCGAAAACTAAGACATCCGTGTTAGGCGGGTGAACCATGAAACGCAAATTGTTGACCGATGTTGAGTTGCGAGCCTGCTGGTCTCGGGATCGGTCAGACCGTTACTATGTACCCGAAGGCACGATTTTGACGCCTTCTGCCATGGATTTTGTCCGGGAGAACGGAATTGAACTGTGCTCTGGTCCGGAGTGCGGTGGCGGTAGCATGTCCCGCACCCCGATTCCTATGCACAATGGCAAGCCCGTTTTTCGGGACTATGCTACCGGTCAGGAGTTAACCCAAAAACCCGAGGGGATGACGCATCTGCGCGGCAATCTTCTGGTCCCCAAGACCCATCCCCAGATTGCTTTTCGGGGCAAGCTGGATACGCTTATGGCACAGATCATGGGCGTGCAGGTTTTGGCAGACGGGGAAGGGGAGACAAAGGTAGTTTCCGATTTGGAGGAGCTGGTACTGTTCTGCCAGAGCATCCTAGCTGCCGAAGTCAAGGATGAACCCCTTGGCCCCATCCATATTATGGGTATGGACAGTGCCCGCATCCGCCATGATTCCCAGCAGGTGAAAAAGGTCTTCGGTATCGACCATCCTATCCCTAATTATCGGATGGGCAAGATCTGCGTGGCATTAAACCGGCTGCGTGCTCAGATTCGGGAGGTGGAGCTTTCCGCCGCCAGAGCATTCGATTGCGGTCAGTGTGCCTGTAGCCGCCCGGATATTATTGAAGGCTTGAACCGGATGTCAAGCTGCGTGTACATCATCCAGTGCCGTAAACTATCCGGATACTATGACAGGGAGGATCGCCTGTGAATTATTACAATGAAAAAGATATTCAGGACATTGTGGTCGGTGTGCTTGCCCGGACGGGTCTTACCGGCGGGAGAGCCGATGAGGGCATGGAGATCCCTGTGGAGATCTCCGCCCGCCATGTCCATCTGAGCAAAGCAGATGTGGAAATTCTCTTTGGTAAGGGCTATTCCCTGACCCGCAAGCGGGATCTGAGCCAGCCGGGACAGTACTTATGCGAGGAGCGGGTGAAGCTGGTTACTGAGCAGGGGCAGATCGCTTCTGTTGCAGTTCTCGGTCCCGAGCGAAAGGAAACCCAGGTGGAGCTTTCCCTGACCGATGCCCGGACACTGGGGTTAAAGCCCCCGATCCGTCTTTCCGGCGACTTGACCGGTGCTTCGGATGTGATTATTGTAGGTCCCAAGGGCGTTATTACAGCAAAGGGCAGTGTGATCGTTGCCAAAGCACATATCCACATGACTTCTGAGGATGCCCGGCGATATGGCGTAACGGACGGCGAGGCTGTCAGTATCCGTCTGGGGCAGGACCGTACCATCACATTACATGATGTACAGATTCGGGTCAGCCCTCAGTTTTGTCTGGCGGTCCACATCGATTTTGATGAGGCCAATGCGGCTCAGGTCGGCGGAAGCAATATCGTTGGCCGTCTGATCAAAAGCAGGTGAATGTATGAATCAAACTGATTTAGAACAGATTGTAAAATTGGTTACACAACAGGTGATGCAAGCAATGGATCCCGCATCTGCCCACTGCGCCAATACCGACGGTCTTACCAAGGTGCTGGTCGTAGGCGGGACGGATGCCCCCATCCCTGAAGAGCTCTCCCGGGACAGCGTTTTGCTGGAGCTGGAGGACTACACAACCAATCAAAATATTCTGCGATATGACCGGGTGATCATTACGCACTTGAGCATCACCCAGCTTGCTGACATTGCCCTTGGGCGTATCGGCGATGAAGTTACCTGTGCGGTTATCCATGCTTTGCTTAACGGCATCGATACCTTCTTGTTGCCGGAGGCTCTGGCGTTCCGCAAGTTTGCAGGCAAGGGCAGCAATGCTTTGTACAATTTATTGGAGCAGTACGCTCAGACGTTACAGGTTTTTGGTGTAAAGGCATACAAGGAGAAGCCCCGGCTGGTACAGCCGGAAGCAAAACCTGCCAAGTTTGCACCGCCTCCGGCCATAACCCCCAGAGGCTCTATGGTGCCCAATTCCCATCGTCTCATTACGGAAACTGAGGCTCTGGCTCTGGTCAATGCCGGCGGCTCTGCTCAGATCCCCACAGATGCGATCCTAACGCCTCTGGCACGGGACATTCTGACCAAGGCCGGCATGATGCCGAACGAGAAATAAACAGGGGGTAATGAAATGATTATTTGCAGAGTTATCGGCCATGTTTGGGCCACAAAAAAGGAAGAACGCCTGGAAGGGCTGAAGCTGATGGTCGTCCGGGAAGAGGACGGCCCCAAGAGTGTGAAGGATAAGACATACGTGGCCGCAGATGTGGTCGGTGCCGGCATCGGAGAGCTGGTGCTGGTGGTTTCCGGAAGCACCGCTCGTCAGGCGTTCGGTAGGGACAATGTCCCTGCGGATATGGCCATCGTGGGCATTATCGACAGCCTGGAGATGGACCGTTCCGCGAAATAACCCAGTAAGGAAGTGAGCACCATGCGTATTGTAGATCAAATCCGGGACGCCGGCATCGTCGGCTGCGGCGGCGCGGGATTTCCCACACATGTCAAACTAAACGGCAAAATTGAATATTTGATCGTTAACGGTGCTGAATGCGAGCCACTGCTGCGTACGGACCGCTACATTATGCTTAACCATGCCCCGGCACTGGTCCGGGCACTGATGGCTATGAAGCAGGAATTGGACATCTCCCACTGCGTTATTGCATTAAAGCATCATTATGCTGATGAGATTGCCTCCCTGCGCAATGCCATTACCCAAGCAGGGGCAGATATTGCCATCCATGAGATGGAAAGTTTTTACCCTGCCGGTGATGAGCAAACCATCGTCCATGAGGTTACGGGCAGGGTCGTTCCTCCGGCGGGGATCCCCATTGCGGTGGGGGCGGTGGTCAACAATGTTGCCACCATCTATGCCATTTCCCAAGCTATGGACGGGATCCCCTTTACCCGTAAATTTCTCACCGTTACCGGCGAGGTAAAAAAACCCACGGTCCTGTGTGTCCCGGTGGGTACTCGTTACGCCGATTGTCTGGAATTAGCAGGCGGTCCCTTGCAAAGAGAATACTTCATCGTTAATGGCGGTCCTATGATGGGCAAACCGATGACCATGGAGGAGGCGGCGCAGGCTGTGGTTACAAAGACCACCTCGGGTATCCTGGTGCTGCCCAAGGATGGTTATCACGCCCGCACCAGTCAAGTGGATATTAAGCGGATGCTGAACCAGGCACGCTCTGCCTGTATTCAGTGCACCGCCTGTTCTCAGCTTTGCCCCCGGCACATGCTGGGCCACCCCTTGCAGCCCCATCGTATTATGCGGAAGATGGCAATGGGCGGCAGCATAGATGCGCTTTTGGCGGATCCGGATATTCAAAATGCCCAGCTTTGCTGCGAATGCGGTATCTGCGAAACCTACGCCTGTCCCATGGGTCTCTTCCCACGGAAGATCAATGCCATGCTCAAGGGCGAACTGGGGAAAGCAGGATTCCGCTATAAAGCGGAGGAAAAGGAATGGACTGCCAACCCGTTGCGGGAAGCCCGCAAGGCTCCCTCGGAGAAGACCGCGACCAGAGTGGGCGTACGCAAATACTATGATTATGACATTCGGAGCTTGATTACTGCTGAGCCTGACCGGGTGGAGCTGCCACTGCGGATGCATATAGGCGCACCTGCTGTACCTACGGTAGCAGTGGGCGATCAGGTCCGGGAAGGCGATCTGATCGCACAGCCGCCCCAGGGCGCATTAGGTGCGGTGATCCACGCCAGTATCGCCGGCCGTGTTAAAGAAGTGGGTCAACGGATTGTCATTGAGAAAGAGTGAGGTGTTGAACAATGATGGAAACGATAGGTTTTCTGGAGCTAAACAGCATCGCGAAGGGTGTTGAGGTCGCGGATATTGTGCTGAAGACCGCAGCCGTGAATCTGGTGCTCTCCCGCTCCGGCTGCCCCGGAAAGTATTATCTGCTGTTCACCGGTGAGGTGGCTGCTGTTCAGGCATCTCTGGATGCGGGGCATACTGTCGGTGGGAGCCATGTGGTGGATTCCTGTGTGATCCCCAGAGTCCATCCCCAGGTCATCAAGGCGATCAACATGACCTCTATGCCTGAGACTATGCGTGCTGTAGGTGTGATGGAGTTTTTCTCTGTTACCGCCTCTGTATACAGCGCGGATGCTGCGGTGAAAACGGCAGATGTAGATCTGGTGGACGTGCGCCTTGGAACCGGCATTGGCGGCAAGTCCTTTGTCATCCTCACCGGAGAGGTTGCCGCAGTATCGGAGGCTATCAAGGCCGGAATCAACACCCCCAATGCGGAAGGAATGCTGGTCTCCTCTGTGGTGATCCCCAGTCCCCATCCGGAACTGTTGCAGAGCCTGATGTAAAGGAGATTTCGCTATGCAGGAGAATATGTACCAGGGTAAACAACGGATCATTCAGGAGTTTGTCCCCGGTAAGCAGGTAACAATGGCCCATATTATCGCCAATCCCAATCCGGATATTTATAAAAAATTGGGCGTTATCGGAGAATATTTCGGTGCTTTGGGTATACTAACCATTACTCCCAGCGAAGCAGCCATTATTGGTGCCGACACCGCTACCAAGGCGGCGGATGTGGAGGTTATCTTCGTAGACCGGTTTAACGGTTCTCTGGTGATTGGCGGCGACGTGGCAAGCGTGGAGGCTGCCGTGAAGGATGTGCTCCGCGTGCTGGAGGAGCTGCTGCAATTCACTCCCACACAGATTACAAGAACATGAAAAAGATTATTTTGGCAGGCCATGTGGCTTGCGGCAAAACCACGCTGTGCCAGTGCCTGAACGGTTTGGAGCAGAAGTATAAGAAGACCCAGGCACTGGAGGTCATTAATTCTACCATTGATACCCCCGGTGAATATGTGGAGCGGCGTTCTCTGTTCCATGCGCTGGTAGTTACCTCTGTGGAGGCCGATCTGGTTTTGTTTGTTCAGGATGCGGCTCAGGGGCGGTTTATGTTTGCCCCGGGGCAGGCTTCTGCATTTCCTGTACCGGTGGCTGGAGTAGTCTCAAAGGCAGATCTGGCTACCCCGACTCAGATCCGGCAAGCAACAGAGCTTTTGGAGCTGGCTGGTGCTTCCCCTATTTTTGTGGTCAGTGCCCAAACCGGGCAGGGGATGGATGAACTAAAAGCATTCTTGGAAGGATAGGAGGATTCCTATGGCGCAAATGGATAAGGCCGCACTGGAAGCACTGGTGCGTTCTATCGTCATGGAAAAACTGGGGGGACTTTCCTGCCCGGTGAAAAAGCTCTCGGTTCCCCAGTTAGATGTTACGGAAGAACATCGTATGGATACCGGGAACCCGTCCGACCGGGTTTGGACCCGGGACCTGCTGTCTTTGGAGGAATCACCCCGTCTGGGATGCGGGTTGATGGTCATGGAGCGAACCACCTTTCCCTGGACACTGAATTACGATGAGATGGACTATGTTATTGAGGGCCACCTGGATATTTTGGTGGGAGATCAAAAAGTCTCCGCCGGTCCCGGGGAAGTTCTCTACATTCCCAAAGGCACATCCATCCAATTCTCTGTTCCGGACAAAGCCCGATTCCTCTATTTTGTTTACCCTGCCAACTGGCAGGAACAGAAGTGAGCAAATTGGAGATACGGTATTTCTCAGGAATGTTGAAACCTTAAAAAGTTTTTTGTTTCGTGTGATAATGGTAGAAAACTCCTCGACTATCGAGGAGTTTTTTGCGTTTGTTGTACCAAAGACAAAGATGCCCTGGCTTGTGCCAGGGCATCTAAATTATTTCAGGGCCAGTCCGTCATGGAATGCCTGGCCTACTTTTTCACCCAGGACCAGATAGCTGTGATGGACCGGGTCAAAGGTGATAGGCTGGAGCTTGGCAACATCAACCTTGCCATTTTTGTCCAGATACGTCTCATCCACGCAGACATTGATGACTTTGCCAACCAAGCGGCAGGATTCGGGGTCGTAGGAGAGCATCTCGCACTCCAATGCCATGGGAAGCTCGTCGATCAGGGGAGCATCCACAAATTCAGACTTGGTGGCGTGGAAGCCTGCCTTGGCGAATTTGTCCGGCTCTTTATTGCCGGAAACAATTCCTACATAATCGCAGGCGGTTACTGTCTTGGCTGTACCCATGGACACGGTGAAGGCCTTGCGGGTCTGAATATTCTTGGCAGTCTTGTGTCCTGCCTCCACGCAGATCGTCAGCTCCGCTTCTTCCGTAACGCCGCCCCAAGCTGCATTCATAGCATTGGGCGTACCATCTTCATTGTAAGTGCCGATAATAAACACCGGCATGGGATAACACATTTCTTTTGCACCAAAGTTTTTGCGCATAACAGTTCCTCCTTAAAGCACCATCAGCACAGTGCCAATGCCGATCAGGACACAGCCGATGATAGATTTTGGCGTAAATTTCTCATGAAGAAATACGGCAGCCAGCACCAAGGTGATTACCACACTCAGCTTGTCAATAGGCACGACCTTAGATGCTTCGCCCATTTGCAGAGCCTTGTAATAGCATAACCAAGACGCACCGGTGGCAAGACCGGACAGGATCAGAAACAGCCAGCTTCGCTTGCTAATATCCACGATGCCGCTCTGTGTGTTAGTAATGAACACCATGCCCCAAGACATGATAAGTACCACGAATGTACGGATCCCAGTGGCGAGATTGGAATTGACACCCTCAATACCGATCTTGGCAAGAATTGAGGTCAGTGCCGCGAACACCGACGCGCCTATCGCAAGAATTAACCACATATAAATCCCTTTCTTCTTTTTTGTATATTATAGCGAATAATGTCGCTCCTTGCAACAAAAACCTGCCGTTGCAGGTGGTGATCCGGTGTGATATAATCATAAAAAGGGGTGTTGGATAATGAAGAAAGTGAAGATTACAGTCGTTCGGAAAGCATACTATTCCGACTTGATGGCGCAGTACGAAAATCCTATCGAGCACACATGTGATGTGGAAGAAGGAATGGTCTGGGTGTCTGAGAATGGCGAAAAGCCGGAGAATTTCTGCGACAGCGCGTGGGATAGTATGTCCGCCTTTGTGAAGACTTTGGCGGCGGGTGGCGGAAACTTCTATGACGGTTGGATGAAGAACCCCTACTCCGCAATGATCAGTTGCAACGACGGCTTTCGCCCTGTGAGCTTTTATATAGAAGCTATGGAGGAGAAGAAATGAAACTGCTACTTGATGCCTTGACGAAATTCACCTGTGGGCTACTGATGGTTGGCCTGCTGATCTTTCTGCCGGCAGGCACCTTTGCTTATACATGCGGCTGGCTTCTTGTTGGCCTGCTCTTTGGTCCGATGCTGATTGCAGGCTTTGTAATGATGGCAAAATCTCCAGAGTTTTTGAAAAAGCGGTTGGACGCAAAGGAAAAGCAGGCGACGCAGAAAGGTGTGGTGGCATTGTCGGGGCTGATGTTCATTGCCGGATTCGTGGTGGCGGGATTAGACTTCCGCTTTGGATGGTCTGCGATGCCTGTTTGGGTGGTTATCACCGCATCGGTGCTGTTTTTGGTTGCCTACGCCCTGTATGCTGAGGTGATGCGGGAAAACACCTACCTAAGCCGTACCGTCAAGGTGGAAGATGGTCAGACTGTGGTGGATACCGGACTGTACGGTATCGTCCGGCATCCCATGTATGCAGCAACCATTTTGCTGTTTCTGATGATTCCACTGGTTCTGGGGTCTTGGTATGCGATGATCGCCTTTGCGTGCTACCCGGCGATCATCCTTGTCCGGCTAAAAGACGAAGAAGAACTGCTGACAAGAGAACTGCCCGGTTATTGCGAGTACAAGCAGAAAGTCAAGTACAGAATCATTCCTTTTATTTGGTGAGGTAAGGTAATGTTGATAAATGGTTGTCAGGAGGGAAAGGGGACGCCCCGGCTGACGGAAGTGAAATGCCCAAAGTGTGGGGAATATGTGGAGGTGTTTGTGTTGATGGGTGGCAGACCCGGACAAACAGGCACCCTTGCCAGCGACGAAACCTGCGGCTGCGGTCATATCCTGCCTGCCGGAAGCTATGAAACGGATTACAAACAATAAAAAATGTGCGTTGCAGATTTTGCAACGCACATTTTTGTTAGCCTTTCAACAGTTTGTTCAGCCTCTCCGCTTTGGCTCTTTCAACACAGTAGATGATAAGCCAAATAAGGGCATAACCTGCGGCAAAAATGCCGGAGAATATCAGTATGGGGACAAGGGAATTTTGCAGCCAGCCGTTTATCAGATAGGTGAGGATGTAGGCAATGTACAGCGCACCGCCGTGTAGCAGGATCATGATAGGCAGGGGCAACTGCTCCATCTGATAGATGGCGGTCATGCCTGCGACGATAAAGGCAAGCAGCGTGATCGTTAGGATGCCCAGACACACCTCTCTGGGGGAGAAAGCTTCCACAGTGCCGGTTGCACCTAAGATGCCGTAGATGATTGCCAAGACGATGGGTCCGCCACTGGCACAGATCAGCCCCCGGAGCAAAAATTCTTTCCAAAACTTTCTCATTTTGTTTCCAACCTCCTTTTGATTTGGGCAAAGCACCGCCGGGAGACGTACTCCGTGTAACCGCATTTGAAAACGGCATCCACACTGCCGGCAACGGTAACGGTGAACCGATCCAGGGCGTTTTCGTTGGCAAGCGTACTCTTATTGATACGGATGAAGGTCGAGGGGAGCTGCTGCTCCAATTCGTATAGCCGTTGCTTCAGCCGATACCGGCAATTCCTGAAATCAATGGCGTAGGTCTTGCCGTCCAGAACGGTAACACACTCGATCTCGGAAACGGAGAGCATTTTGATGTCGTCCTCGGTGTAGCCGGGGATGCGGTCCGTGTGCTTGGAAATAAGTGCTTCAATTTCATCAATCAGTGGGGTGCGGTCGTGGACAGTCGCTACCACTTCTTCATCTTTCTCTTTGTCGATAATGAGCTTGAATTTCATCGCTTCACCTCCTGTGATGCTATTGTATCATACCCATAATCAAAGATGTTGAAAAATGTATCAATCGGTATTTTGAGGACACCAAACGGCAGAAAAATGTCATTCCGACCAAGCAAAGCGCGTGGAGGAATCCGCTTTCTTTTTAGATTGCGGATTTCTCGATCCGCTTCGCTCACTCAAAATGACATACCGGTGGGACAGGAAACCCATTCCCTACGAATGAATGTAAATGTCAATGACTTCCTTGGCAAACGCACCTGTGCCAGCACCGCCAACCTTGTCGATGTTTTCGGTCATACTGCCGCCGCCTGCGTAGCTTTCCGCAAGGGAACCTAAAATCTGGGGCGTGCAGGTATAGAAATTCTCAGTGAAAAAGTTCTGCAACGCTTTTGCCCATGCTTGTGCTTCGTTGCAGTCCGGTTCGCAGGGACGTATCTTGCCCAGCTTTGCAAAGAGGTCCATCACCTGTGCGCCCAGGTCCTTTTCCTGCTGGGCAGTGCGGTTAGCTGATTTTTGCTCAAACTCTTTATAGGCATCGGTCTTACCGTACAGGGCCTTTGCCTGTGTGCTGTACTCGTCCAGCTTCTTGGGGTCAAATCCTTCAAAATCCATATATTTCACTCCTATGGTCAACATTCCTTTGGCAAGGGCAATTCGGTTTTGCAGTTTGTCGATGCGTTCCTGCATGAGAGCGATTTGCTTTTCCAAAACCCGGTTTCGGTCATAGTCAGGGGCGTGGAGAATGTCTGCGATCTCTTTTAGAGAAAACCCCAGTTCTCGGAACACAAGGATCATATAAAGCTTTTCAATAGCCGTGTCATCATACAGCCTGTAGCCTGCTTCAGTTACTTGCGTAGGCTTTAACAGATCAATGGTATCGTAGTGGTGCAGTGCCCGGACGCTGACACCGGTAAGCTTAGATACTTCCTTTACGGCTTTCAAACAAAACCCTCCTTTGAATCGAAACGTTTTTGCTTTGCGGACGAGCGATGCTCGCCCCTACAAATGGTAGTATAAACTATAACGTAATGTAAGAGTCAAGAGGTTTCAATAATAATTCCGGAATTTATCGGGACAGAGGCATAGGAAAGGCAGGTTGCTAAGTCTTTTGAAGTTTAAAAAGGTGTTGCAATAGACAAGAAACAGAAATTGGCGCAGAACGGCTTGGCAGAGGAGGCAATGCTTATATCAAACTTTTAGCACTCTATCGCTGAGAGTGCTAAAAGTTTACAATCTGGACACACATTCGTCTTCTCGAGGGCTTATAATACAGGTGTAAGGCAAGAAGAAAAGATAGGGATGCGCAAGGCCCGATAAGCGCTGACCTTATCGGATAACCTACATTTGTCAGCATATACTATCATCATGACTATGGAGGTATGATTATGTTTGGACTTACCAGAAGAAATCAGGATATGACCACTTTTAACCCTTGGAGAGAGATGGAGGAGTTTGAGAAAGCTTTCTTCGGCAATCCCTTTGGCAGCTTCTTTGGCACAACAGTGCTTTCCCAGTTCCGCACTGACGTAACGGACGAGGGCGACCACTATCTGCTGGAGGCAGACCTGCCCGGCTTTGAAAAGAAGGACATCACGCTGGACATCCGTGAGGACACCTTGACGGTCCGCGCAGAGCGAAAATCCAAGGTGGAGGAAAAGGACAAGAAGGACAAAGTCATCCGTATGGAGCGTTCCTACGGGGCCTACCAGAGAAGCTTTGACATCTCCGGTGTGGATGCCGACAGGATCAAGGCAAAATATGTGGATGGCGTGCTCCGTCTGACCTTGCCCAAACAGGAAAGACGCCTGCCGGAAGGCAGACGCCTGGAAATCGAATGATCCGAATAGGGAAGCCCCGGCTGATGAGCCGGGGCTTTTCAATCATTTTAGGATCAGGCCGCAGATAACACATTTCTTTTGCACCAAAGTTTGTAAACATACCTGCACCTCATAAAAGAAGATCATCAAATCATTCCACTGTGCTAAAAACTTCCTCTTTTGCTTTTGCCTTGCGGCGGAATACATAGACCAGGTAATAAAACAAAGAAATATAAAGCAAGAACAACGCTACGACCAAAAGCGGGTACAGTATTTGGTTGCCGTTTACCAAATTGTAAAGAATGTCGTAGGGCGTGCCGTCGCCTGCCATTAAGAACATATAATTGTAGGGGATAAGCAGATCGGCAATGTATGCAGCAGCGCAGAAGGCCAGTAAAATACAGAAGGAGATCCACGTGTTGTTTCGCTTCAGACCGGCCATTTTGGAGAACATAATGTAAAGTGATGCAAAACCAGAAATGGCGTGGGTCAGACCGGATACAACGTTGTCCATTGACAAGACCGGATATGCATTATAATTTTGACCGGCACCGATCGTACCAAACACAGCACCCAAAATGCCGAATATACATACGAAGTCCAATGCTGCTTCCTTGGTCCTGCCTTTGGAAAAAGCGGCAAGAGGAATGGCGATCAACTGAATGCTGCAAAGAAAAAGCGGCAGATTGTATAAAATGGGGTCTGCGCTTTTACTGCGCAAACACAAAACAGCGATTTTAAACAGCTCCAGGGCATCGATCAAAATGGCGGTAACTACCAGCACCTTGTTTTTCTGCACCGGCGTACAGTAGCGGTATTTTTTGCCGAAATACACGGCCAGTAACACCATAGTACCCAGCAAAAGGCCCACAAATAACAAATGCTGCCAGGATAGAAATCCTTCAGCAGGGCGACTATACCCGCCAAAACCCAAAAATTCTTTCATAACACACCTCACTGTGTAATGTCGATTTTTGTCGTATTATAGCAGATAAACAAAAGAGAGTAAACCCCCTGTGGGAAAGAACCCGATAGCCGTTGCAAAGAAAAGTCCCGGCGTTGGCTGAGCCAACGCCGGGATGTGTCATAATTCCGTAAATTCGTAGATGTAGGTTACGGTGCCGTTGTCGTAGGTGTAGACGATCCGTCCGTCGTCCAAAGTCTCCTTGACAAACTTTTCAAAATCCTTGCCGTGCTTGGCGCGGACAAAGTCGTCGGTGCTCTCCAGCTCTGCTTCCTCAAAGAAAGTTTGGGGGTGGGCAGCACCGGCGCAGCCGTTCAAGAACTTGGCAACAATTTCGTATTCCTTCATAAAAGTCCCCCTATGTATACTCGCAAACATACGCGATTTGTTCAGTCTGCGCATAGTTTACAATATTTTTTATGGAATTTCAAGCAAAAGTGCTTTTGAAATTTTAAAAAATAAAAGTTATAATATATGTAAAGATAACCAGTATAGTGGGGAGGATAGCGGCTATGTTTCAGGTAAATGATGTGATCATCTACGGCGCGCAGGGCGTCTGCAAAATTGCAGATATGGAACAAAAAACGATCGGAGGAGTAAAAAAGTCCTATTTTGTTCTGAAGCCTGTGAATGATAAGGGGTCTACCATTTTTGTGCCCGTAGATAACGAACATGTCCTAAAAAAGATGCGCCAGCTGCTGACCAAAGACAAGATCCATAAGCTGATTGATTCCATGCCAGAGGAAAATGCGGTATGGGTGGAAAACGAAAATGAGCGTAAGGCACTTTACAAAAATATCATCGCAAAGGGCGATCATCTGGAATTGGTCAAAATGATCAAGGCTATTTACGCCCACAAAAAGGAGCGGGAAGCCGAGGGGAAACGCCTGCACATGTCCGATGAGCGGTTTTTCAAAGACGCGGAGCAGATCCTCTACAATGAATTTCAGTATGTATTGGACCTGAGTGGCAAGGATGATTTGATGGCGTACATATTTGAAAGAATTGAAAAGAATAGCAAGTAGAGTATGGCGGCAGAGAGAAGATTCTCTGCCGCTTTTATGCTGCGCAGACTTGCATTGCAATCAGAAGGCTTAGGTGATATACTGAAAAGGAAAGATTCAAAAGGCGGTGAACGCACATGAAGCGGCGCGTGCGAGATAACTACTCGGTGCAGTTGTAAAAGCAACCTCTAAAAACGCTCCCTTTGCGATTTGGGCGCATCTTTTGTACAAACGCTTCGCTCCGAAAAGTTCGCAATACACAAAGCATTCCGAACTTCACGGAACTTGATTTGGCACAAATTCTACTGCCCAAACCATCAAAAAAGAGTTTTCAGAGGTTGCCTGAAATCTGGCAACAGATTGTATCGAGAAGTATTTTGTGTTGCCAGTTGGCTGCACCTATCGTTGATGTGTAAACCAAAAAATCAAAATAGGAGTAGTTACAATGAAAGAAAATGAATTGAGTCAGGCGTGGAAGGCGGAAGAAGAGATCGCCCACATTCACGGTTGGGATTTTTCCCACATTGACGGTCGGCATATGGAAGGCACAGACTTTCCTTGGGATTACCGGCAGGTGATCGGGGAGCACTTGACCCCGGAAAAGAAACTGTTGGACATCGATACCGGTGGCGGAGAATTTTTGCTGTCCCTGGGGCATCCCCATGAAAACACCGCAGCTACGGAAAATTATCCGCCCAATGTGCTGCTGTGCAAAGAAACGCTGTTGCCCTTGGGGATTGATTTCCGTCAGGCTGACGGCAATGGCGAATTGCCGTATCCCAATGAAAACTTTGATGTGGTCATTGGCCGGCATGGTGATTTCAATCCGGTGGAGATCTACCGGGTGCTGAAACCCGGTGGCATTTTTGTGATGCAGCAGGTGGGAGCGGAAAATGACCGGGAACTGGTGGAGCTTATCTGCGGAAATGTTCCCATGCCTTTCCCGGAGCAGTACGCAGAAAAGGCAGAGAAGAAGTTCCGCGAGGCAGGCTTTTCTATCCTGCGCCAGGAGGAATGTTTCTGCCCCATTCGTTTCTTTGATGTGGGAGCCCTTGTGTGGTTTGCCCGGGTGCTCCCATGGGAGTTCCCAGTTTTCTCCGTGGACACTCACTTGGAAAAGTTACTGAACGCACAGCACATTCTGGAACAAACCGGCTGCATCGAAGGCAGAACCCATCGATTCTTACTGGTGGCAAAAAAGGAGTGAATGTGCGCTATGGATAATTATGATCTTCAGGTGGACATCGCCAAACGGATATTTCTGGAGTACAATCAGGAAATGCTGATCCGGAAATTCCGCCTGAAAGTGGACAAACGGCATATCTATCTGAACTATATGAGCACCCCGTGCCGCATCAACAGAAAAGATGGGTCAGTCGAGGAATACATCCAAAGCCGGTGGAAGGAGTGCCGCTCCTTCGGCACGGTGATGACCATCTACGATTTGCTGTGCTATCATCAGGGCGAGAATGCTCCGGCATTGGCAGGTCAATGGTGTGCAGTAGGTACTTTCGTTGTTACCGGCGTTACCGATACCGATACCTTTACAAAGAAATATGCCACGATATTTGATGGCCGCGTTGAGGAATTGAAGGCTGCCTGCGAAAAGTTAGGCGGCACTTTGCAGCCCCGTATGGCGGGCGCGGACGTAACCTGCCGGATCCCGGTAACGCCTTTCTTCCCTGTGCTTCTGCAATTCTGGGAAGGGGACGAGGAATTTCCGCCCAAGCTGCTGATCCTGTGGGACCGGAATGCCGACAGCTTCCTGCACTTTGAAACCACCTTCTACTTGCAGGGAGACCTGCTGAACCGCCTGCGAAACTGTGCAGACCTTTCTGATAATTAAATAATTGACCCGGAATTGGATTTTGCTCTAATTCCGGGTATTATTTCTATTGTAGGTGCTGACGGTAGAAAGCTTTGCTGTAAAATATGGAAACGGCGAGCTAATTATTTGAGAATATATGCAAGGTTCGAGCAGATATAAGGCACTGACGAAGTATTTGGGTGTGCTACGGATAAGTAAAAAGGATCCGGCAACTATTAAAGCTGTCGGATCTGTGTTTAAGATTGGGGCGATATGGAAGGCAGGTTGCCCAGATTGTTGCTTTCGCTGCCGTCGGGGATGGATTTCAGATATTCGGTATCTCCACGGTGGGCGATGCCGACACCGGCGATCTGTCCCTGCTTTGCCATATCCACTGCCTGCTGTTTCTCTACAACGGTATTGTTAGAAAGCTGATAACCGGTGATCCTGCCGCCTTCTTTGACCAGGCCGACGATTCGCTTGGCATTGGCGTTCGCCTGCGGGATCTGATCCAAAGTCTGTTTTACAAGTTCTTGTCCGTCTATATATATCACCCCTTTGAGCGTAGTTTGCACAAGAGGGAGGAGAATATGCAAAGAAAAAAGCCTTATAAATCAAGGTTTCCTAAAATAAAATCGGCAATCCTCCACTGAGGATCGCCGATTTTGGGTGTCGATACGAATTATGATTTTTGAGCAAAATGTTCGCGGGTTATCTTGACTACAAGTCCGGAAAGGCCGATGAGTGCGATCAGGTTGGGTAATGCCATTAGCGCATTGAAGCAGTCGGCAATCAGCCAAACAGTATTTATCTCTGCAATCGCGCCAATAAAAACAAAAGCAACATAGATGACTCTGTAAATGCTAATAGCAAGTGTGGAACGGTTTTTGAAAAGATATTCAACGCATACTTCTCCGTAGTAAGCCCATCCAAGGATTGTCGAAAGCGAAAAGAAAATGGTTGAGATCGCAACGCCAATTCCGCCAACGTAGGGAAGCACCTCGTTAAATGCCGCACTGCTGAGTGCTGCTCCGCTTACAGATGGAGCAACACCTGCACTGAAGGCAGATGTATAGATGTCGGATGTAAGAATGGCTAGCGCAGACATAGTACAGATAATGATTGTTGTAATAAATACCTCAAATACACCCCAAATACCTTGCTTAACAGGATCCTGCGTGCTGGATGCGGAGTGAGCAAGAGGGGCACTGCCGAGACCTGCCTCGTTGGAGAAAACACCTCTGCCAACGCCGTAGCGCATAGCGGAAAGTATACCGTATCCCGCTACGCCTCCAAAGGCGGATTTGAAATTAAATGCTTCTTTAAAGATAAGCGCAAATGCGCTTGGTATCTTATTTGCATTGAAGATAAGCGCAAGAAGGGCGGCAAGAATAAAGAAAACAGCCATCACAGGTACTAATTTTTCGTTAACCGTAGCAATTCTTTTTACACCGCCAAGAATGACAACGCCTACAATGATCGTAAGAACCAATCCTGTTATCCAAGGAGTGATATGGAAATTCATATCAAGAACAGAGGAAATGGAATTTGATTGGGTGGCGTTTCCCGTACCAATACAAGCGATCATAGCAAATACAGCAAACAGCACTGCAAGCCATTTTACACCCAGTCCGTTTTGGATGTAGTACATAGGTCCACCGATGTTGGCTCCATGCGCATTCTTTTCCCGGAATTTTAGGGCGAGAACGATCTCGGAATATTTCGTTACCATACCGAGAAGGGCGCTTATCCACATCCAGAATACAGCACCTGGACCTCCAAGCACCAATGCGGTTGCAATACCTGCAATGCTTCCTGTACCGATCGTACCGGCAAGTGCAGTAGTTACCGCCTGAAAGGGACTGACATTTGCGCTGTCTTTATGATGAAGATTCTTATCAAACAACTTGCCTGCTGTGTTTTTCATAACATAGCCAAAACGCCTGAATTGAAAGAATCCAGTCTTGACGGACAAGAAGATGCCCGTGGCGATAAGAAAGATCATCATCGCTATGCTCAGAATATTATCATATAGAAAACTGAGAGCATTGTTTAAAGTGTTTATTATACTTTCCATTTCCGTTTAAACCCTCTATATCATTTAAATTTTTTCATGTTATGCACACCATGCTGTTGCACATAAATGAAAAGTACAGGTTGTTTCAACATACTATAGATTACAGATTTTGTCAATAATACAAATATATTTTGTCAAATTTGGTGTCAATAGGCAAAATGTTTATTTTGGCAGCATTGCATTAAATTAAATTATTCGAGTATCGCGGTATACAAACGGAAACAGTCCGAACGACAGGATTCGAACCTGCGGCATCTTCGGCTACGCCGCCTGTTGTGGTTCCCGGCATCTTCGTCGCCGGCGGCGCGGCTTCCTCATCTGCCGACCACGGCCACTCGCTCAGGTCGCTTATCCCGCCACCGGCGGCGCTCCCATCGCTCCCCCAAAGCAAGTACCTTGCTTTGCTCGCAAGATGCCGCAGAGAAACCATTCCACGCAGACGCAAAAAGAAGAGCATCTCAAAGGAGATACTCTTCTTTTTGGTCCGGACGACAGGATTCGAACCTGCGGCATCTTGCTCCCAAAGCAAGCGCTCTACCAAACTGAGCCACGTCCGGATATGCAGTTTTAAATTGAAAATTCGTTTTAAATGCGGTCAGCTATGTGGCTGAAATAATCCCGCATGATATGCCCAAGGCAGGTGCGCTACCAAAATGTGCCACATTCCACATCCGTTACCAAGCTATTATACACAGGCTGTTGGGAAAAAGCAATCACAAATTGAAGAATTGGAAAAATTCCTGTTTCTCAGGCGGTCTGCCATATAATATCGTAGGGGCGTGCATTGCACGTCCGCAACGGACGACCAATGGTCGCCTCTACAAATAAGATAATCAAACGCACCGACAAATTGGGATTTGAAACATTCTCCATTTTGGAGTGTTGCCTTGACGGAAATGCCGTGGGTTGTTATAATATCAGCAAAGCATTTATTAAGGAGATATAACAATGCGCGGTATTCCGTCTTTGATTACAGACATTCGCAAGAATGTATTTACTGAGGTTGCTCGGATGGCCTATTCCGGCTGCGGTTATGCGGGCGTGGACGAGCTGCCTTACATTATTGTCCCGGGAGACCAGCCCTTGCACCGGGAATCGGTGTTTCTGGAGCGTGCCATTGCCAGTGAGCGGGTACGTCTTGCCATGGGTCTGAACATCCGTCCCATCCAGACGCGCCATCTGATGACCGAAGGGATGGACGAGGCTGCGGTGGCGGAGCAGTACTATAAGCCGCCGCTTATCAATATTATTCCATACGCCTGCCATGCCTGCCCTACCCACCAGTACAAGGTGAGCAACTACTGCCAAAATTGTCTGGCGGCTTCCTGCCAAAAGGTTTGCCCAAAGGATGCGATTTCCTTCCGGAACAACCGGTCCTATATTGATTTGGATAAGTGTATCCGTTGCGGCAAGTGCGCCACGGCTTGCCCCTATAATGCGATCGTACATCTGGAGCGACCCTGTCAGGTTGCCTGTGGCATGGATGCCATTGTCTCTGATGAACATGGCAAAGCGATGATCAATCAGGATAAATGTGTTGCCTGCGGACAGTGTCTGGTAAGCTGTCCTTTTGGTGCCATTGTGGACAAGGGCCAGATTTTCCAGGTGATCCAGTCTATTTTGCAGGGGAATAAGGTCATTGCCATCGTTGCGCCGGCGTGTATTGGTCAGTTTGGCAAGCACTCCACACCGGGGAAATTCATTGCGGCGATGAAGCAGTTGGGCTTTGCCCGGGTGGTAGAGGTAGCCGTGGGCGCGGATCTTTGTACCATTGAGGAGGCAAAGGATTTTCTCG
The DNA here is from genome assembly GCA_045647705.1 of Faecousia sp. Classification (GTDB taxonomy): domain Bacteria; phylum Bacillota; class Clostridia; order Oscillospirales; family Oscillospiraceae; genus Faecousia. The sequence goes on along the minus strand of JAZRMP010000008.1, from coordinate 2,152 downwards.
AAAAAGTCCCGGAAAAGCAGAATTATATGGCCACCTCCTGCTGTCCGGCATGGCATTCCATGATCCATAAACTGTTCCCCGGGGAAACGGACAAGATCTCCATGACCCTGACACCTATGGTCTACACCGCCCGATTGATGAAGGAAAAGTATCCCGGCTGCAAGGTGGTATTTGTGGGTCCCTGCGCAGCGAAAAAGCTGGAAGCCATTCGCGCAGACATCCGCTCGGATGTGGACTTTGTGTTGACCTTCGAGGAGTTGCAGGGAATGTTCCAGGCCAAGGAGGTTGACTTTGAGACCATCGAGCCTATGTGTGATTTGAATGAAGGCTCTGCTGCGGGCCGTGGCTTTGCGGTGTCCGGCGGCGTCGCCGGTGCGGTAGCGGATATGATAAGAAAAAGTGAGCCGGAACGGGAAGTGAAGACCGCCCGTGCTGAGGGACTGCGGGAATGCCGCAAACTGATGACCCTTGCAAAAGCGGGGAAGTACGACGGATACCTTTTGGAAGGTATGGCGTGTCCCGGCGGCTGTGTTGCCGGCGCGGGGACCTTGCTGCCGGTGGAGTTGGCGGCGAAGGTGGTTAGCCGGTATCAGAATGAAGCGGATAAGGAAAGCCCTCTGGACAGCGCGTACCGGGATAAGGGCAAGAGTCTGGAAGATTGACTATGGAGCATAACGATATTTACGACAAGGACCGGAACGTTACCGGCCGTACCCATCGACGGGGAACGCCCTGGAAAAAAGGAGAATACGGCCTTGTGGTGTGCGTGTGGGTCTACGATGGAAAGGGCAATGTGCTGCTGACCCGCCGGGCTCCGGGCAAGAGCTTTGCCGGTACCTGGGAAAATTCCGGGGGGGCCGCCCAGGCAGGGGAGACCAGCCTGCAGGCGATCACCCGGGAGCTGTGGGAGGAGACGGGGATCCGGGCGGAGCCGGAGGAATTTGAGATCCTTTGCTCCGGGCGGGACAAGAGTGTCTTTTACGATTTCTACTGTCTGAAGCGGGACGTTCCCATAGAGCAGGTGGTGTTGCAGCCGGGTGAGACTGACGGTGCCCAGTGGGTAACAGGGGATCAGATCCATGCCATGATTCGTGAAGGAAAGATCTGCAGAATCATTGCCGATCAGTTCCGAAAGCAAGAGAAACAGTTGCAGAAACGAAATATACTTTAACAAAACAGGACCAAGCTGCCGGGGGATCATACCTGCGGCAGCTTGCTTTTTCCTGTGCGTGCCTGCTTTGCTTGGATTCCATTTGGATTCCCAGAGGAAAGGAAAAGAAGGGAACAGAAAGGAATAGAAAAGAAGGGAACAGAAAGGAATAGAATAGAAGGGAAAAGAAGCCCGGATTCCGGTTTTGGGGAATCCGGGCTTTACTGCCGCCGACCTATGTATTGATCCCTGCTGCACGCAGGCGTTTTTTGAGAGATTCTGTTTTGTCAGATCGTCTGTTGTATAGTATTGCGGTATTGGGAAATGAAAAAAGCCGGGAAGAAAATTCCCGGCTGATGTGATAATATGTACTTGACAGGGCAGGAAGATTGTGGTAGAATGGAACTCCATACTGTGGGAGTATACGTTTTTTACGAAATTTCCCTTATACGGCAATATTACCACGGTGTGGAGCGGTTGTCAAGTGAAAAATTAAATTTACTTTCAACGCAACCGAGCGTATTACGTAAGAAACATACGATTCCGGCGAAAGCCGAAAGAAAGGCGTGATGATCTATATGGCAATGGTCAAGGACGAACTGTTCGGCAAGACCATGCGTAAGTCCTACGCAAAGTACGAAGAAATTCTGGAAATGCCCAACATGCTGAAGATCCAAAAAGATTCCTATCAATGGTTTTTGGATGAAGGCCTGCGAGAAGTCTTTAAGGATGTTGGCACGATTACGGATTTCTCCGGCAAACTGGAGCTGAGCTTCCTGGATTACACCATGGAGGACAAGCCCAAGTACACCATCGAGGAGTGCAAGGAGCGGGATGCCACCTATGCAAAGCCCATTAAGGTGCGTGTCCGTCTGCGCAACACGGAAACCGACGAGATCAAGGAACAGGAAATCTTTATGGGTGATTTCCCTGTTATGACCAACGGTGGTACCTTTGTGATTAACGGTGCGGAACGTGTTATCGTTTCCCAGATTGTCCGTT
>JAZRMP010000007.1:0-12055 GCA_045647705.1 Faecousia sp. | reverse complement strand
ATTCGAACTCCAGACCCATTGCTTAAAAGGCAATTGCTCTGCCAACTGAGCTAGCGGGTCGTTGGCTGGGATGGCAGGATTTGAACCTACGAATGCCAGAGTCAAAGTCTGGTGCCTTACCGCTTGGCGACATCCCAATGTAGCGCGCCCCGCGCCGGACACACGCCGTATTATAGCACGACAATATTTATTTTGCAACAACTTTTTCCGGTCTATACCATTTTCCTTTTTTTGCGCGGTGGGCTTTTGTAGGAAAATATGAAAAAAAGCTTGTAAAATCCTTCCATTTGGCATATACTTTATTTTATATTCTGTAATCATTAAGAGAGGAAGTCCGCTATGGAATTGATTTCTGTCCGTGAGCTTTTCAAAAATACCGCCGCCTACGCAGGTAAAGAAGTTACCATCGGCGGCTGGGTGCGCAATCGTCGTCCCAGCAAGCAGTTTGGTTTTATCGTGCTCAATGACGGCACCTACTTCACCCCTGTACAGGTGGTTTATAACGATACCATTGAAAATTTCCAGGAGATCTCCAAGATCAATATCGGCGCAGCGCTGATTGTCAAGGGCACCCTGATCGAGACCCCCGCCAGCAAGCAGCCCTTTGAGATTCAGGCCGCAGAGGTTGCCGTTGAGGGTGCATCCACCGGTGATTTCCCCCTACAGCCCAAGCGCCATACCATGGAGTTTTTGCGTACCATTACCCATCTGCGCCCCCGGACCAACACCTACCAAGCGGTGTTCCGTGTGCGCTCTCTGGCTGCCATGGCTATCCACCAATTCTTCCAGGATCGGGACTTTGTGTATGTCCATACGCCTCTGATTACCGGCTCCGACTGTGAAGGTGCCGGCGAGATGTTCCAAGTTACCACTCTGGATTTGAGCAACGTCCCCAAGACCGAAGACGGCAAGGTGGATTTTTCTCAGGATTTCTACGGCAAGCCCACCAACCTAACCGTTTCCGGCCAGCTTAACGGTGAGACGTTCGCCATGGCATTCAAAAACATCTACACCTTCGGTCCCACATTCCGTGCCGAAAACTCCAACACCACCCGCCATGCCTCTGAATTTTGGATGATCGAACCGGAAATTGCCTTTGCAGACCTTTCTGACGATATGCGTTTGGCAGAGGATATGATCAAATATATCATCTCCTATGTTTTGGAGCACGCCCCTGAGGAAATGGATTTCTTCAATCAGTTTATAGATAAGGGATTGCTGGACCGGCTGAACCATGTGCTTAACTCCGAGTTTGGCCATGTTACCTACACCGAGGCCATTGAGATTCTGGAAAAGTGCAACGATAAATTCCAGTACCCCGTTCACTGGGGCAGCGACCTACAGACGGAGCACGAGCGTTATCTGACTGAGGAGGTCTTCAAAAAGCCCGTGTTCGTTACCGATTATCCTAAGGAGATCAAGGCTTTCTATATGAAGCTCAATCCCGACGGAAAAACCGTTGCCGCTATGGACTGTCTGGTTCCCGGTATCGGCGAAATTATCGGTGGCAGCCAGCGTGAGGATGATTACGAAATCCTCAAGAACCGGATCGAAGAGCTGGGTATGAATCCCGAAGATTATGGTTTCTACATGGATCTTCGTAAGTACGGCTCTGCCCGCCACGCAGGCTTTGGTCTGGGTTTTGAGCGTTGTGTCATGTACCTGACCGGCATCAACAACATCCGTGATGTGCTTCCCTTCCCCAGAACCGTTGGCAACTGCGAACTGTAAACAGAATGTATGGCTGTCCTTGCGAAGTATCGCATGGGACAGCCATTTTTTGGTTTATGCACCAAAGCCTTTTTGTCGCAGACTTACAGTAATCACCGTGGCATCGTCCTCTCCGGAAAGCTGCCCACGCTTTAGTAAACTACGCGCCAACTCCCCGGGGGAAGCATCTGCCATTTCCCGGCAGCAGTACAGTGCTTCTTCCTCTCCCACTCCGTCGCTGACCATCAGCAACAGTTCTCCTTTTCGCAGAGATAACCGATACGCCGTTTCCCGGCTGTCCGTTACCGACAAGCCGGGAGGCGGACCGGCTGTCCCTATTTTTTCTGCACCAAAGGCAGAAATCAAGTAGCTGGGGGCAGCCCCCCATTTATAGAGGACCCCCTTTCCTGTATCCAGTCCCATCTCCAAAAGGTCCACAGCCACGGCTCCGGCTCTGTTGCGCAGCGCGCAAATGCTATTCAAACTTTGCAGCGCATACTCCGCAGGAAACCCGGCTGTGAGCAGCCGCCGCAACAGGCTGCCTGCATGTTTCCCTTCCTGCACAGCCCCCATACCGGTCCCCATGCCGTCGCACAAAATCACATAGTATTTGCCTCCAACACCGGCAAACATAAAATACCGATCTCCATTATCCGGTGCGGGACGGTTTCCGTAGATTTGCACCTGCGGTTCATAGCAGGTGTTAACACACTGGGTACGCCGGGTCAATCCATCAGACAAATCCTGTAAGTACTCTGACAAAAAACGATACTGCTGCACCACTGCCGCCCGATATTCCTTCTGTCGTTCCCGGTCTGCCCGAATCGAGCGCAGTTGCTCCTGACTCCGGTGGAGCTGTGCCAGAAAACGCCCGCTTTTTCGGCAAATAATCGGTAATTCCTCTCCTGTAAGTAACGGCTTGTGGAGAATCGCCGAAGGAAGCTGGGCAATTCTGCGGCTGTCTTTACAGTTTCTCCGGCAGGGACAGCCCGCACATGCCTGTTCCGCCGCACGGACTACCAACGCATCTTCATCCACCGGAATCTCCGGCACCTCCAAAAGCACCTGCTCTGTTTGAGACAGTACACCGGAAACCATTTCCAATCTTACCTGGGCAACCCCGGTCTCCCCCCGGCGATTGGGTACCCTTTGGGGTGCCGGCAAAAAAACCCCAAGAATGCCCCCCAACAGAAGGCCCGGTAAAGGGATCGCATCCAACGTACCGCTTGCCGCCATCACCGCCAAGTATACTGCCGAGGGCGCACAGGCACGAATCCAGAGAGGACACCGGGGCAAAAAGCGTACCAAATAGCCGCCACACAGAACCGCCGTCATGGAAACCGGTGTTATTCCGGAAAGATCCAGTGCCAGTCCAGCCAAAGCTGCCGCAGGAAATGCCCCCACCACAGCCAAAGCACCGGCGGCAATTACACCAAAGCTCAGATATGGTATGGGTGCAATCTGGGCAAGTGCCAGCACACAAACGCCGGAGGCGATCCAATCCAAAACAGGGTCCCGCCCCCGTAAAATCCGCTCAAAAAGCCAAGCTGAGGCACCTGCCAGACCCACTCGAACAAGATATACACCCACAGATGTTGTGTCTGCCAACCAAGTTTGAAACGCTACCCCTGTTGCCGATACAATCAAGCCTGCCAGTGCCGGAAGCAGAAGGGGTGTCTGGTTTGTGGGGCGTTGATCCGGCAGCAAAAGTGCTACCGCCAGTGCCACCACTAACCAAATGATCCCCTGTTGACCTGCAGTGCCCCAAAAAAGCAAATATCCCAAACTGCTGCCAGCCGCAACCAAAACCGCCGACCAACCGGAGCAGGCACAAATCAGTCCCACCGGTAATGGCTGTGCTTTATGGAACAGGCTCGCCGCACTCAGCACAAAACCTGCAAAAAAATGTGCCACTGCCTGCAGATAAATATGTATTCTGGGATCGTGCATCATTTCCCGTATTTTCCGTCTGCCCTGATGCACATAGGACTGTAGGGCAATCATCATAAGTAACCACTACCTTTCTTCACCCAAAGATTACCATGAACAGACGGATTATTTTGTCAAAAATCCCACCGGTAAACAAATTCCTGTTTATCGGGCTGTTTATACCACCCTATGTCATTTCGACTGACCCTGAGCGTAGTCGAAGGGGAATGGAGAAATCCGTTCCCCTTCAAGGGATTACGGATTCCTCGACTTCGCAACATGCTGTTGCTCCGCTCGGAATGACAAGCAGTAACCTGCCCGACAAATCGAAATTTGGCTTTTTTTCTGCAATTTACCGCCCATATTCGGCCTCCCACCGCGCATCCTAATACCACAAAAAGAAAGGAGCTGCGGTCATGAAAAAGGTCATAAAAATTTTTCTTGTTATTTATTTTTTTGCTACTATTATGTCAGGCTGCGGCACAGTTGATTCCTCTGCCATTCCCATTTGTCGAGTTGTAACACAGGTGGATATTTCCTGCCGGCAGGAAAATATGTTTCTCCAAAGGCACTATACTGACAGCAAAAAAATGGAATCCGTGCTTTTGTATTTGCGGCTTTTAAAACCTCTGGGAAAACCTAACACAGACCCAGATAGTATTGCACGGGAAACCTATAACATCACCATACATTTTTCTGACGGTCAGAAACGGGTTTACCGACAAAAAGCCCATCGCTACCTATCCATAGACAACCACCCATGGAGAGCCATCGATCCGGAACAAGCTTCGGAACTGTATGCACTGATGGGCTACTATCCCAGCGACAGTGGTTTTTGACCTAAATGCCCGCCTTATGGGAAAGGCGGGCAATGTCTTTGCACAAATGTCCCCTCTGTTTACAGCAATATTTTGTTTGAAGTGCGGTTTTTATGATAAGTAAGTACTTACACTTGCTTTTTTTTATATTTTATTTATAATAGTAAAGAGATAAATTGGTATTGATTGCGTTTTACCGAATATATGGAAAAACTCCCTGTATTTTCGAGATTACGCAAGATAAAACCGGAAAGGATCGTGTAACAATGAAATACAGTTACTATCCCGGATGCACCCTGCGTAATAAAGCTAAGGAGTTGGATGCGTATGCCCGAGTCTCTGCAAAAGCCCTCGGCTTTGAGCTGGAAGAACTGCAAGACTGGCAATGCTGCGGCGGCGTGTACCCCCTGGGCACCGATGAAATCGCATCCAAGCTGGCCTCTGTCCGGGCATTGGCACAGGCAAGAGATAAGGGTCAGGATCTGGTAACCCTGTGCTCTGCCTGCCATCATGTTTTGAAGCGTGTTAATGACGATATGCAGAATGTGGAGGACATCCGCACCCATGCCAACAACTACATGAAGTTAGACCCCCCCTACGAGGGTGAAACCAAAGTTCTGCATTTCTTGGAAGTTATTCGGGATCAAATTGGTTTTGAGGAACTGAAGAAGAAGGTGGTCAACCCACTGACCGGCAAAAAGATCGGTGCCTACTACGGTTGCCTGCTGCTGCGTCCCGGCAAGATCATGGCCTTTGATGACCCGGAGAATCCCCAGCTTCTAGAGGACTTTATCCGTGCGCTGGGTGCTGAGCCGGTGGTCTATCCCTACCGCAACGAGTGCTGCGGCGGTTACATAAGCCTGAAAGAGCCCCAGATGGCACAAAATATGTGTGCCACCATCGAGGAAAGTGCCAAGGGATTCGGCGCTGAAGCACTGATCACCGCCTGCCCCCTGTGCCGGTACAACCTGAACAAGGCACAGAGCGAACTTCCTGTTTACTACTTCACCGAGCTTCTTGCGGAAGCTCTGGGCGTAAAAGAGGAGGCGTTGAAATGAGTCATACCATCGATCCGGCGAAGAAGATCGCCGAAATCAGTGGCGCAAATCCCTATAAGTGCATGAAGTGCGGTAAGTGCTCTGCCACCTGCCCCGCCTTTGACGAAATGGACATTAAACCCCACATGTTCGTTTCCTATGTGCAAAGCGGCAACATTGAGGCGCTTGCCCAGTCCAAGTCCCTGTGGAAGTGCCTGAGCTGTTTTGCGTGCGTGGAGCGTTGTCCCCGGGATGTAGAGCCCGGCCGTATTATTGATGCCGCACGCCAGTTGGTCGTCCGTCAGCGAGGCGGTAGCTATCTGACTGCCGAGGAAATCCCCGCCCTGCTGGACGAGGAGCTGCCTCAGCAGCTTCTGGTCAGCGCCTACAGAAGATATAAGAGGTGAGCGCAATGCAGAGAATTGGTGTATTTGTATGCCACTGCGGCAGCAATATTGCTGCAACAGTGGATGTAAAAAAAGTCGTGGAAATGGCCCTCCTGGAGCCGGGTGTTGTCCACGCCGAAGATTATCAGTATATGTGCTCCGAGGCCGGCCAGGCCAAGATCGGCGCAGCCATTGCCGAGCATAAGCTCACCGGCGTTGTGGTTTGCTCCTGCTCTCCCCGGATGCATGAAGCTACTTTCCGCAAGTGCGCGGAGCGTTACGGTCTGAACCCCTTTATGGTGGAGATCGCCAACATCCGTGAGCACTGCTCCTGGATCCACAAGGATATGCAGGAAGCTACCGAGAAGGCTGTGATCCTGGCCCGAGCTGCCATTGCCAAGGTCAATCTGAACGCACCCTTGCAGGCAGGGGAAAGCCGTGTTACCAAGCGTGCTCTGGTTATCGGCGGCGGTATTGCGGGCATCCAGACCGCTCTGGATATTGCCGATGCAGGCTATGAGGTGGACATCGTAGAAAAGACCCCCTCCATCGGTGGTCGTATGTCCCAGTTGGATAAGACCTTCCCTACCCTGGACTGCTCCGCTTGCATTCTCACACCCAAGATGGTGGATGCGGCAGGTCATGAGAGGATCAACATTTATACTTATAGTGAAGTGGAAAAGGTTTCCGGCTTTGTGGGCGACTTTACCGTAGACATCCGCAAGAAGGCCCGCAGCGTGGATGCCACCAAGTGTACCGGCTGCGGTGTCTGCCAGGAAAAGTGTCCCTCCAAGAAGACCCCCAGCGAGTTCAACCGGGGACTGGGCAACCGCAGTGCCATCTACACCCCCTTCGCTCAAGCGATTCCCAATGTCCCTGTGATTGACCGGGATGCCTGTTTGAAGTTCAAAACCGGCAAGTGCGGCGTCTGTGAGAAGGTCTGCCAGGCCGGTGCCATCGACTACGCTCAGCAGGACGAGATCATCACTGAGAAGTACGGCGCAATCGTGGTAGCCACCGGCTTTGATACCATCAAGCTGGATAATTACGACGAGTACGCTTACAACCAGAGCAAGGATGTGATCACCTCTCTGGAGCTGGAGCGTGTGATGAACGCCGCAGGCCCCACCAAGGGCCATCTGGAGCGTCTGTCCGACGGCAAGGCCCCCAAGGAGATCGTGTTCATCCAGTGTGTAGGCAGCCGTTGCTCCGATAACCGAGGCAAACCCTACTGCTCCAAGATCTGCTGTATGTACACCGCCAAGCATGCCATGCTGATTCGGGACAAATATCCGGATGTAAATGTTACCGTGTTCTATATTGACGTGCGTACTCCCGGCAAGAACTTTGATGAGTTCTACCGCAGAGCTGTCGAGGAATATGGCGTCAACTACATCAAGGGTCAGGTGGGCAAGGTGGCTCCCCAGCCCGATGGCAGCCTGTTGGTTCAAGCATCCGACCTGTTGGACAACAAGCAGATCAAGATGAAGGCTGACATGGTTGTTCTTGCAACCGCCGTTGAGCCGGATCCCAGTGTTCGTGGCATCGCCACCATGCTGACCGCTTCCATCGATACCAACAACTTCCTGACGGAAGCGCATCCCAAGCTGCGTCCTGTAGAATCTCCCACCGCCGGTGTTTTCCTGTCCGGTGTGTGCCAGGGTCCCAAGGACATTCCCGAAACCGTCGCCCAAGCCGGTGCTGCCGCAGTAAAGGTTATCGGTCTGCTTGCCAAGGATAAGCTTACCACCAACCCCTGCACTGCCAAGCCCGACGAGCTGCTGTGTAACGGCTGCGGCAACTGTGCAAAGGTTTGCCCCTACGGTGCCATCACCTACGAGGTTCGTCAGATCAACGACCATGGCATCCGTGAGGATCGCCGTCTGGCTACCGTTAACAGTGCTCTGTGCCAGGGCTGCGGTGCCTGTACCGTAACCTGTCCTTCCGGTTCTATGGACCTGCAGGGCTTCAGCAACAGACAACTTATCGCGGAGGTGGATGCAATATGTCGGTAAATGAAGAATTCCGCCCGAAGATCGTGGCGTTCTGCTGCAACTGGTGCAGCTATGCAGGCGCAGACCTGGCTGGCTCTTCCCGTCTGGCTTACCCGGCGGATGTGAAGATCATCCGTGTTCCCTGCTCCTGCCGCGTCAATCCCATGTTTATCCTGCGCGCCTTTGAAAAGGGTGCTGACGGTGTGATCCTGTGCGGCTGCCATCCCGGCGATTGCCACTATTCCACCGGTAACTACTACGCCCGCCGCCGTATGACCCTGCTGTTTAGTATGCTGGATTACATGGGCGTAGAAAACGGCCGTACTCGTGTTGAGTGGGTATCTGCCGCAGAAGGCGTAAAGTTCTCCACCACTATGAACGAGTTTGTGGAGAAGATTCGCTCCCTGGGCAAAAATGTAAGATTGGGGGACTTGAGATGCAAGAATTAAAGCAAAGAGCCATTGAGTTGCTCAAAGACGGCACTGTCTCCCGTGTTCTGGGTTGGAAGATCGGTGAGAATACATACGATCCCGAACCTGCGTTCTTTGAGACTGTGGAATCTATGGAGGATTTCGTTTACAACAATTTCTGTGCTGCAAACCTAAGTAAGTACATGATCGAAGCAGGCAAGCTGGAGGGCAAAACTCTGGTTTGTCTGAAGCCCTGCGACAGCTACAGCTACAACCAACTGCTCTCTGAGCACCGGGTTGACCGGGAAAAATCTTACATCATCGGTGTGGGCTGCAAGGGCAAGCTAAGCCTCAACAAAGTTAAGGATACCGGTGTCAAGGGTATCCTGTCCGTTACCGACACCGATCCGTTGCAGGTGGAAACCCTGTACGGCAACACCCAGGTTGCCTACAAGGACGCCATGCTGGATCGTTGCCATGTGTGTAAAGGCAAGGACCATGTGGTCTTTGACGAGCAGATCGGTGAAAGCGCGGATACTGTGGATGCCGACCGTTTTGAGGAAGTGCGCCGCATTGAGGCTATGAACCCCGAGGAGAAGTTTGCCTTCTTCCAGGCTGAGCTTTCCAAGTGCATCCGTTGTAACGCCTGCCGGAATGTGTGTCCTGCCTGTTCCTGCCGCAAGTGTGTCTTTGACAGCACCAAGTTTGACAGTGCCCAGAAGGCAAATGTGGATACCTTTGAAGAGAAGATGTTCCATATCATCCGCGCATTCCACGTAGCTGGCCGATGCACGGACTGCGGCGAATGCAGCCGTGTATGTCCTCAGGGCATCCCTCTGCACCTGTTCAACCGCAAGTTTATTAAGGACATCAACACCCTCTACGGTGAGTACCAAGCAGGTAGCGACCCCGAAGCAAGAGGTCCTCTGACCAGCTTCACCACTGAGGATGCGGAGCCCAGCGTGGTTAGCCAGGGAGGTATCGTATGAAGCGGATTGCATTAGATAACCTGCCGAAGCTTTATACCGCCATTGGCGAAAAGCAAAGCCTGTTCCTGCCGGTGAAGACTGCCGGTCAAACCAATTTCGGTCTGTGGACCGAGGATGCGCAGGTAGACCTGTGCACCCTGAAAACAGTCAAATCCGCAAAGGATGTATTCTTCCCCCAGAGTGAGAACCTCTATACCTGCTATCGGGACGGCAAGAAGATCTCCATTGTTCCGGAAAAGCTGGAGGAGGAAAACTTTGTGGTCTTTGGCATTAAGGGCTGCGATGTCCGGGGCATCCATGTGCTGGACAAAGTTTTCCTTTCTGACCCTGTGGACTCCTTCTACTGTGCCCGCCGCAAGCACGGCGTGATCGTTTCTCTAGCCTGCTGTCAACCGGAGGAGAGCTGTTTCTGCAAGGTTTTCGGTGTTGACTGCGCTGAGCCCGAGGGCGACGTAGTTACCTGGCTGACCCGGGACTACCTTTACTGGAAGCCCATTACAGAAAAGGGCGAGGCTCTGACCGCACAGGTTGCAGAGCTTTTGGAAGATGCTGACGAAAAGGCCGTAGAAGACCAGAAGACCGCCATTGCCCAGATCGTGGAAAAGCTTCCCTACGCCAATCTGTCCCTGGAGGGCTGGAACGGCGACGCACTCAAAGAAAAGTTTGACTCTCCCCTGTGGGAGCAGCTTTACAAGCCCTGTCTGGCCTGCGGTACCTGCACCTTTGTGTGCCCCACCTGTCAATGCTATGACATTAAGGACTACAACACCGGCAACAGTGTTCAACGGTATCGCTGCTGGGATAGTTGTATGTACTCGGACTTTACCATGATGGCCCACGGCAATAACCGCACCAGCCAAATGCAGCGATTCCGTCAACGCTTCATGCATAAGCTGGTATACTTCCCTGCCAACAACAGCGGCATGTACTCCTGCGTAGGCTGCGGCCGATGCGTTGACAAGTGCCCTAGCCATCTGAATATCGTTAAAGTTATCAAAGCTTTTGGAAAGGAGGGTCAGTAATGCACGATCATGAATGTACCTGTCATCCCGGATATGTGCACGACACCCTGGTTCCCCAGGTAGGTGTGATCACTGACATCCGCCAGGAAACACCCGATGTCAAGACCTTCCGGATCGAGCCTCCCCAGGGCGGCAAGTTCTTTGAGCATATGCCCGGCCAGTGCGCAATGATCTGCGTACCCGGCATCAGCGAAGCTATGTTCTCCATCACCTCCTCTCCCACCAACAAGCTGTACCAGGAGTTCAGCATCAAAAAGTGCGGTGAGCTGACCGACTGCCTGCATTCTCTGCAGATTGGCGACAATGTTACCGTCCGTGGACCCTACGGCAACCACTTCCCTGTGGAAACCGATGCGTTGCAGGGTAAGAACCTGCTGTTCATCGCCGGCGGTATCGCTCTGGCACCTCTGCGTAGTGTGATCAACTATGTGTTGGACAACCGGGCCGACTACGGCAAGGTAGATATTCTGTACGGTTCCCGCTCTGCTGATGATCTGGTTCAGCTCAAGGAGATCCAGGATGTTTGGATGAAGACCGAGGGTGTGGATGTCCATCTGACCATTGACCGGGAGCAGGAAGGCTGGGACGGCCACGTTGGTTTCGTCCCCTCCTATCTGCAGGAGCTGGCCTTTGACACCAACCGCGTTGCTCTGCTTTGCGGTCCCCCGATCATGATCAAGTTTTGTCTGCAGGCGTTGCAGGAAATGGGCTTTAGCAAAGAGCAGGTTTATACCACTCTGGAGCTGCGCATGAAGTGCGGTGTTGGCAAATGCGGCCGATGCAACATTGGCTCCAAGTATGTCTGCAAGGACGGTCCTGTATTCCGGTGCGACCAAATCGACGAACTCCCTGCTGAGTACTAAGAAAGGAAGATATGACAATGGAAAACCTTGTTAATGTATATTTCTTTGGCAAGCGCTACCAGGTACCCGGTGATCTGACGATCATGACCGCTATGGAATATGCCGGCTATACCCTGACCCGGGGCTGTGGCTGCCGCCACGGCTTCTGCGGTGCCTGTGCTACCATTTACCGTATTAAAGGCTGCAACGAGCTTAAGACCTGCCTGGCTTGTCAGACCCAGGTACAGGAGGGTATGTACATCGCGTCCATCCCCTTCTTCCCCACCGACAAGCGCACTTACGACATTAAAGACCTGAAGCCCAACCAACAGGTAATGATGGAGCTGTATCCCGAGATCTACAGTTGTATCGGTTGTAATGCCTGTACCAAGGCTTGCACCCAGAGCCTAAATGTCATGCAGTATATCGCCTACGCACAGCGTGGTGAATTGGAGAAGTGCGCTGAGGAATCCTTCGACTGCGTGGGCTGTGGTTGCTGCTCTGTCCGATGCCCTGCGGAGATCTCTCACCCCATGGTGGGCCTGCTTGCCCGCCGTCTGACCGGTAAGTACATCGCTCCCGAAACTGAGCATCTTAAGAACCGTGTTGACGAGATCAACCGGGGCGAATACGATCAGCTCATCGAGCAGATTATGCAAAAGCCCATTACCGAGATGCAAGAGCTGTACAACACCCGGGAAATTGAGAAGTAAGGAGGGGCTACAATGTTTACTGAAACTATGCTGGAATCCATCAAAAAGGTGGAAGCTACCCGTGCTGCCCGTATGGGCGTGGAACCCCGCCGTATGACTGCCGAGGAAAAAAGTGAGCTGCTGAAGGCTTACCACCCCGACTACCGTGAGGCTGGCTTTGCTGAGATCAAGATCGGCCCCAACAAGGGGCAGAAGGCTCCTGTGG
>JAZRMP010000006.1:0-3676 GCA_045647705.1 Faecousia sp. | reverse complement strand
CTAGGACAAGTGCAACAGAGATATACCACCGAATGGTTTCCCATTCGGTAAGGGTGAAAAAGTGGGGTAAGAGCCCACTCGGCCCATGGTAACATGGGTTTTACGATGTAAACTCTATCCGAAGCAACGCCGTGGAGAAGCATATGGTTTGCCCGACCGCTTCAAGGAGGCGGCTTGATCCCGTGAGCGATTGCGGGACTAGATAGATGGCTGTCAAGACAGAACCCGGCTTACAGACCTGTGTCGCAGTTTAATAAATCACCGCACTGCCTCAAGCAGTGCGGTTTTATACGCCAAATTCCGTTTTGACAAGCAGTTTACTGCATGTCATTCTGTGCGTCCCATGGGAGTCGAGGAATCCGTAATGCCTTGTGGGAGAACGGATTTCTCCGCTCCCCTTCGACTTCGCTCATGGTCGGTCGAAATGACATAGTGTGGTACAAACTGCCCGATAAACAGGAATTTGTAAAATTGGCAAAGGCCTGTTATTTGTCAGCTTGTTCTGCGTAAATATGGGTAGATTCGCAACGGCCTTTCAATTCCCCTAGCCGCAAAATTCTTACTGCACACCAATGCGATAATCCATAGCCGACAAAGATAACGCCTGCCGCCATCAGAACAGTCCAAAAGATGCCAACCTGATCTGCCATCCACACACAAACCCCGACACCACTCAGCAGATACGGAACCGTTTGGAGCAAGACTAGTCCGACTATGGTTTTCTTAATTTCTGCGCCAACATTATGAAACATATATATCCCTTCCCTGTTTCGTGTATATTTTCTATAGCTTAGCGCAATTTGCGCCATTTGTCAATAGAACAAAATGCGCCGTGGTACACTAACCGTTGAGGTGGTAATATGTATCAAAAAATCCGTGATTTGCGGGAAGATCACGATTTAAGGCAGCGAGAAGTTGCTGAATTTTTAAATTGCTCTCAACGGGTATACAGCAATTACGAGCTGGGCCAACGGGATATTCCCACAGATGTATTGATACGGCTGGCAAATTTCTACAAGGTATCTGTGGATTATCTGCTGGGGCAAACCAGCAATCCAAAGCGCAATAAATAACGCACTGCCTAATGAGCAGTGCGTTATTTTTTATTCTTTCTTTTCTTCTACCGGGGCGGCAAGGCCGGCAACATCGGACACCGGCAAAGCAAATGCAATCCCCTGCGCCTTTTTATCCATGCCCATTTCCATGTACAGGGCATTCAGAATTTGGTCCCGGATGTTCTTCTCCACTACCAGCATGAGGATCTCCTTTTCCGCATGGATGGTAATGCCGAAGAACGCCGCTTCCTTTTCCCGGGCAACGCCACGGGCATTGAGGATCGTGCCGCCACGGGCACCCTGCTTCCGGGCTATATTCATCGCCTCCTCGGCAAAGCCGGCATTGACGATGGCAAAAATCACCTCATGGTTTTCCGTCATCATAGCAGTACCTCCCTTCCCATTTTGTTGTTGCTCAGGAATTGATACATATTTACACCGATCACGCTGCTCATAGGCACAGCAAAGGCAATTCCCTTTCCGTTTTTAATGGTGGAAAATTTATCTTCCAACGCCTGCATCACTGATTCCACCATATCATCCCGAACCACGCTCAGTAAAACCGCCTTTTGGGGGTTCAGGCCCAAAATATCCACCATTTCCGACCGGGCTGTGCCAATACCACCGGCAACCATCTGGCAGTTGACCTCGAACTGACTCAGTACATCCAGATAAAATTCCGCCTTGGGGCGGTCCACCACCGTAAACAGGAGCTTGAGCTTTTTAATGGCGGATTCATTGATACTGTTAGCCATATCCGTACCTCTTACATGAAATTGATGATCTGCTGATCGTCCGCATCCAGAATCCGCTTCATGGCGCGGCGTTCCTTAATCATATTAGAAACAATCGCTCTAAAGCCCAGAAGCTGAATGGTGATCAGTGGCGTCATGGCGACCAACGCCACAACACCAAAGGCATCCCGAAGCACAGCACCCTCGCCTTGTGTTCCCACACACAGACCGATAGCAAAGGGCAGGATAAAGCCCGAGGTCATAGGGCCGCTGGCCACACCGCCGGAGTCAAACGCAATGGCAGTGTATACCGGGGGTACAAACAGGGACAGTCCCAAAGACAGGAAGTATCCGGGAATAATGTAGTAAATCAGGGAAAAATCAAAGACGATTCGGACGACGGACAGGGCAATGGCTGCGCCAACACCCACACACAAGCCAATCATCATGGCGCGCTTGGTTACATACCCGCCGGTAATCTCCTCAACCTGGGCGTTCAGCACATGGATGGCAGGCTCTGCAAGCACCACAAGAATGCCCATTGCCAAACCAATCAATGTCAGCACCCAAGGGGGGATCTGGGAAAGCTGGAAACCCAGCTTATAACCAATAGGCATAAAGCCCACATTGACACCGGTAAGGAACAGGACCAGCCCTGCATAAGTAAACAGCACACCCACACCGATCTTCAAAAGCTGGCGTTTGCGCAGCTTCAGAAAAGCAAACTGGCAAATCATAAAGAATAACACGATCAAACCCAGCGCCAGTGCCACTTCCTTGGCGGTATGCCCGGCAGTATGGAGAAAGCTGCTTAAAATATCATCACTTACCCCATAATTCGGAACGGTATAGGTCAGCTCTCCGTTAGATAAAATCCCCAAAGTCAGCACCGCAAGAATCGGGCCGATGGAGCAAAGGGCAACCAAACCGAAGCTATTTTCCTGGGAATGACGATCGCCCAAAACGCCGGAGATACCAACGCCAAGTGCCATAATAAAAGGCACAGTGATTGGACCGGTCGTAACACCGCCGGAGTCAAACGCCATGGGCAAAAGGTCCTGCCGGTCCCTGACTGCCAGCATCAGCGCAAGGGCAAACAGCAGCATATAGAACAGCATCAGAATGTTGGATAGCCGCCGGTGGAAAACGATACGCAGGACAGCAATCACAAGGAAAGCTCCCACGCCGATACCCACAGCATAGATCAGTACTGTGCCATTCATCACGGTGCTTACCTGCTCTGCCAAAACCTGCAGATCCGGCTCGGCAATAGTGATGAGCATACCAAGCACAAAGCAAACAGACAACAAAAGCAGCAGCTTGCGTTGCCGGGACAATCCGGCTCCCACATGAGTCCCCATAGGCGTCATCGCTATATCTGCGCCCAAGTTAAAAAAGCCAATCCCAAGAATCAGCATTACTGCGCTGATGGTAAAGGTTATCAGCTCCGTCCCGGTAAAGTTAAACCAGGGCAGCAAAGAAATGAGATAGACGATCAGCGTGATCGGCAGAGCCGAGATCAGTGCTTCTTTGATTTTAGACCAGAGGATCAAACCGATCACCCCTTTCTTAATTTTGATTCATTATAACAGATAATCAGCATAATTCCAAGGGGAAATAACAGAAAAGAAAAATTATTCAAATCCCAATTTGTCGGTGCGTTTGCCTGTTAGAGAATGTAGGAGACGAGCAAGACTCACCCCTGCAATTTATAATCTTCAATTTTAATAAAAAAGTCCCCAGCCGGTGCACCGAACCAGTAAAACTGGACAATAGACAAAAAGGCCCCCTGTGTAGGATAATAACTACACAGGGGGTATTGCTATGCAGAAACGAAAATACACACATCTAAAGGCCGTAGAGGGGATCATATTGTCAATGCGACAG
>JAZRMP010000005.1:0-7696 GCA_045647705.1 Faecousia sp. | reverse complement strand
CGCCAAGCTGGCTGACCTGCAGAAGATCGACTACGAGCGTATCGGCGAGCGGATGTACGTGGAGTTCGTTCAGGTGGCAAACACCCAGGCGGACCCTGCTGTTTACGCAAATCTGGTCAAGAAGGCTGCCGCTACCGGCCGTCCTCTGGTTCTGGAGTGCTGGGATGTGGCGTGCGCCAAGGCTGCTCTGGAAGAGGCCGGCAAGGACGTGATCCTGGACGGCGCGACCCCCGAAAACTGGGAGGCTATGGCTGCGCTGGCTACCGAGAAGGGCGTAGTGCTGGGCGTATGGGCTGAGAACCTCTCCGACCTGTACGACACCGTGAAGAATCTGGAAGGCAAGGGCTGCAAGAACCTGGTTCTGGACGTTACCGGCAAGACTGTCAAGGAGACTTTGGCAAATGCCGTTCTGGTCCGCCGCACCGCCATCAAGGACGGCGACCGCACCATGGGCTATCCCTCCATTGTGAATCTGGCAAAGCTGACCAAGGGCGATGCCCGTCTGGAGACTGCCTACGCTTCCATGTTCACCGAGAAGTACGCTTCCATCATCGTTATGTCCGGCATGACCTACGCACAGGCTCTGCCTCTGTACGGTCTGCGTCAGAACATCTTTACCGATCCTCAGAAGCCCATGAAGGTGGAGGCGAAGCTGTACCCCCTGAACGGTGCTGACGAGAATGCTCCTGTTGCTCTGACTGTTGACTTCGCCCTGACCTACTTCCTGGTCTCCGGCGAAATGGAACGCTCCGGCGCACCTGTGAATCTGGTGATCACCGACGCTTCCGGTATGTCTGTTCTGACTGCCTGGGCTGCCGGTAAGCTGTCCCCCTCCACCATCAAGAAGACCTTCGATGAGCTGGATCTGGAGAACAAGATCAAGAACCGCACCCTGATCATCCCCGGCAAGGTTGCCGTTATGAAGGGCGAGATCCAGGAGAAGCTGCCCGGTTGGAATGTGGTCGTCGGTCCTCTGGAGGCTGTTCAGCTGCCCAAGTACCTGAAGGACAAGGAGTATGAGGCTGCTGCCAAGGCTGCTGCCGCAGAGAACGCATCCAAGGCTGCTACCACTGTGGAAGTCAAGGAGCTGTCCTTTGATGAGCTGCTGGCTACCAAGGTGCCCAAGATCGAGATCGTGGACATGGGTGTTTCCTACAAGGGCCACAACCCCGATGCCCAGACCTTCGTTACCATCGGCGAGCGTATCCACTGCATCGCTCCCGCGATCCGTAAGGCTATGGACGAGCGGGATCCCGCGCCCATTCTGGAGCGTGCTGCTGCCCAGATCAAGGCAGGTGCCACCTATCTGGACGTGAACATCGGACCTGCTGAGAAGGACGGTCCCGAGCGTATGATGTGGGCAGTTAAGCTGCTGCAGGAGAACTTCAACAACGTGCCTCTGGCTCTGGATACTGCCAACATGAAGGCGATCGAGGCAGGTATCAAGGTTTACAACCGTGAAAACGGCAAGCCCATCGTCAACTCTGCTGACGCAGGCTCCCGTATCGGCTATATTGATCTGGCTGCTGCCAACGACGCCATCTGTATCGCCCTGTGCTCTGCCGACGGCATTGCCAAGGACAACGAGGAGCGCATGATGCACTGCGACAATATGCTCGAGCGCGGTCTGTCTCTGGGCATGGAAGCTACCGACCTGTGGTTCGACCCCCTGTTCCTGGTCGTCAAGGGTATGCAGGACAAGCAGATGGAGGTTCTGGAGGCAATCCGTATGTTCTCCGAGAAGGGTCTGAAGTCCACCGGCGGTCTGTCCAACAACTCCAACGGTGCACCCAAGGAAGTCCGTCCCATCATGGATGCAACACTGGTTGCCATGTGCATGATGCAGGGTCTGACCTCTGCGATCGTTAACCCCAACGACCAGCGTTTGATGGAGACCATCAAGTCCTGCGACATCTTCAAGAATAACGTTCTGTACTCCGACAGCTATCTGGATATGTAATCGGACACGGAAGTATCCCCGCATTTATGGCTGGGAGGGAGATACCTCCCTCTCAGCCTTTTTGTCAATTATAAGAGCAGTGTCCCAATACCCCCTCCCGGGGAGGGGGTGCCCCAACGGGGCGGGGGTGGTATGCGGGAGCTTTTCCCACATCCGTCTCCGCTACGCGGAGCCACCTTCTCCCAGGAGAAGGTATAAATGAGGTGCATCCGTATATGGAGAACAGGAACAAACTGACGCCCTTTGCCCGTAAACTACGGAAGAACCAAACGAAAGAGGAAGCACTTTTGTGGTACCGCTTTCTGCGCACATATAAACCTCGTTTTCACCGGCAGTATATTATCGGCAGCTATATTGTCGATTTTTACTGTCATCAGGCAAAATTAGTCATTGAGCTGGATGGTTCCCAGCATTATATGCGGTCAGAGCGTGAAAAGGACGCAATTCGGGATGCGTATTTACAGTAGCAGGGCTTAACTGTTCTGCGTTTTACAAATTTGGATATATCACGCCGATTTCGGTCGGTGTGTGAAATGATAGATTCAACAATAAGGAACTACAAATTATGAAAGTTACATTTCAAATCGAGGGCGGAAGCCCGGTTCAAATTGAATGCAACGCCGGAGAAAACCTGCTGGAGCTGGCGCGCCGCGCCAATGTGGCCATCGATGCCCCCTGCTCCGGCAATGGCTCCTGCGGCAAGTGCCGTGTGAAGCTTCTGGAAGGGGAAGTGGAATCCCTCCCCTCCCGGCATATCTCTGACGAAGAATATAACGCCGGCTGGCGGCTTTCCTGCTGCGCCAAGGTCATTGGCGACTGCACGGTTCTGGTGCCGGACATCGCCTCTGCTTACCAGAGCCGGATGAAGACCGCCGACCTTTCCTCCCCCCAGGAGGTGGCGATCTTCCAGAAGACCCAGGCGGATATTAACGCCGGGGGCATCCCCTTTGAGAACGATTTCCGGGCGGTGGTGCTGTGCATGGACCCACCCACCCCCGACGACACCATGCCCGACATCGAGCGGCTCCAATGGGCGGTACAAGGGGTGCTGGGGGTGGAAACCGTCAGTGTGCCCTACCATGTGATGGTGCATCTGGCAACGGTCTGCCGGGAGAACAACTGGCAGGTATGTGTCAAGGGCGAACAGAAAGAAAACACCTTCCGGTGCATGGAAATATGCGCCCCGGGGGACACCGCGCTGGTTGGCTGCGCCATCGACATCGGCACCACCACCGTGTCCATGGTGCTGGTGGATCTGGAAAGCGGCAAGCTCCTTGCCAAAGGTTCCTCCGGCAACGGTCAGATCCGCTACGGTGCGGATGTGATCAACCGAATTATTGAAGCTTCCCGTCCCGGAGGCAAAAAGAAGCCCCAGGACGCCATCGTGAAAGAGACGCTGACCCCCATCATTGCCAATCTGTGCAAGGCGGCAAATATCAAAGCCACTGCCATTTTGCGTCTGACTGTGGGAGCCAACACCACTATGAACCACCTGCTGGTGGGTGTGGATGCAGACCCGGTACGGATGGACCCCTACATCCCCAGCTTCTTCGGCTGGGAGGGCTTGACTGCCCGGGATCTTTCCCTGCCTGCCAATCCGGAGGCGGCAGTGGTCATTGCCCCCAACATCGGCTCTTATGTGGGCGGCGACATCACAGCCGGTACCCTTGCCTCCATGATTTGGGACAAGGAGGAAATGAGCCTGTTTATTGACCTGGGCACCAACGGCGAAATTGTGTTCGGCAACCGGGATTTTCTCATGAGCTGTGCCTGCTCTGCCGGTCCTGCCTTTGAGGGCGGCGACATTTCCTGCGGTATGCGTGCCACCGATGGCGCGGTGGAGGCGGTGGTCATTGACAAAGAATCCATGGAGCCCACCCTTACCATCGTGGGAGACCCGGGGCAGAAATGCGTGGGAATCTGCGGCTCCGGCATCATCGACATTATCTCCGAGCTGTTCCGGTGCGGCATTATCAACGCCCGGGGGCAGTTCGTCCGGGAGGGTGCGCGGGTCCTGCGGGACCAGCACGGCATGGGCCGCTATGTGCTGGCGTTCCCGGACCAGTCCGATACCGGCAGGGAGGTCAGTATCAACGAGGTGGATATTGACAACTTCATCCGTGCCAAGGGCGCGATTTTCTCCGCCATCGATACATTGCTGCAAAGCGTGGATATGACGGTGGAGTGCATTGACAAGGTCTATGTGGCCGGTGGCATCGGCTCCGGTATCAATATGAAAAATGCGGTCAATATCGGTATGCTGCCGGATGTGGACCTGGAGAAGTTCCAATACATCGGCAATTCCAGTCTGGCAGGGGCTTACGCCATGGTGGTTTCCAACCTGGCGATCGCCAAGTGCCATGAGGTGGGGGCAAATATGACCTATCTGGAACTGTCCACCTACCCCGGGTATATGGACAGCTTTGTTGCCGCCTGTTTCCTGCCCCATACGGACGCCAGCCTGTTTCCCCACAGCGTGCAGGAATAGTTCGGTGATCAAGGTTCTTTATTAGGAGAAGAATATGGAAATTGAAAATCACAAGGAAGAAGTGCCGTTTGCTTATTACGAGGGCTTGTTTGCCAAGCTGGATCCGGCGGAAGCGGCGGCAAGAACCGGTGTGAAGTGGGATGGCAAGGAATTTTATGTTAACCTGCTGGGGACGGCGTATGCCATTGCCCATCCGGATTATGGCATCCGTACCGTAGGGGACGGCCTGTCGTTGGCACCGCCTCCGGCATTGCAGGTGCAGACCTTCCTTTTGCGGTACTTGCTGGAGGGCAAGCAGGTTGCCTGGACAGGTCAGTGGAAGACCTTCCGGGAGATGCCCTGGGGAGAAATGTACATCAAGCCCTATACCGGCCGGGTGCTGACCCGGGCAGCATTTACCTTCGGCACCCGGGTGGAGCAGTTCCGCGCCGCCTGTGAGAAAATGGGGGCGACCCCTCTGAAGCACGGAGACGCAGGGTATCAGTTTGACTTTCTGGGGGGCTATGCCATGCAGATCATCGTGTGGGAGGGGGACGAGGAGTTTCCGCCCAATGCCCAAGTGATCTACACGGACAATTTTGCTCAGGGCTTTGCCGCCGAGGACCGGGTAGTTGCGGGAGATCTTCTCATCTCTGCCATCAAGGGGAATATGTAAAAACCGGGGAATATCCCCGGTTTTTTAATTGGGAATTATCTGTAGACCAACAAATTCCGATTTGACGGGCAGTGTGCTGTTTGTCATTCCGAACGGAGCACCACAGTCGAAATGACATAGGGTGGGACGAACAGCCCGAGCAACAGAAAATTGAGAAATAATTCTTAATTCTTAACGCTTAATTCCCCATTCCTCTATGGGTTCATTTTCCGATTGATTATTGGATTTTTATATGATAAAATGACTGTATTCTATAAAAAGGAGGCGTTGGCGTGGTTACGATGCAAACGCTTTTTGATTTGGAGCATACCTCTGCCAAGTCCTATTTGGAGCAGTTTTCCTATCCTTGGGACGCCCTTGCCGGCATAGGAGATATGATTTTGGCACTGGGAGAGACCTTGGGTGAGGATTACCGGGAGATTGCCCCGCAGGTCTGGGTCCATGATACTGCCAAGGTTGCGCCTACCGCTTATATTGCCGGTCCGTGCATCATCGGTCCGGAGACGGAGGTGCGCCACTGCGCCTTTATCCGGGGCAGCGCGCTGGTGGGCGAAAACTGTGTTGTGGGCAACTCTGTGGAGGTGAAAAACGCCATCCTTTTTGACGGCGTGCAGGTGCCTCACTACAACTATGTGGGCGACAGTATTTTGGGCTACAAAGCCCATTTGGGTGCCGGCTCTGTTACCTCCAATGTCCGGGGGGATAAGCAGAATGTGGTGGTGCAGGGCATTGCAACAAACCGGAAAAAGGTGGGTGCCATGGTGGGCGACGGCGCGGAAGTCGGCTGCAACGCGGTGCTCAATCCCGGATCGGTGCTGGGCAGAAACAGTCAGGTGTATCCCACCGCCTGCGTCCGGGGCGTTGTCCCGGAGGGACATATTTTCAAAAACGATGGCACAGTAGTCAAGAAAAATTAAGAATTATGAATTAGGAGGACAGATTTGTAAGGATAACAAATTCTTAACTCTTAATTCTTAATTGGCCGCGGGGATCGCCACGGCTTGCAGAGCAAGCCTCGCAATGACCGATTATAAGGAGATTTTATTATGGGCAAATATTTCGGAACAGACGGTTTCCGAGGGGAAGCCAATGTAGATCTGACGGCGGATCATGCCTACAAGGTGGGCCGCTTTCTGGGCTGGTATTACAGTGAGCTGAAAAAGCAGAGCGGCAGCCGGGAGGAGGCAAAAATCCTCATCGGTAAGGATACCCGCCGCTCCTCCTATATGTTTGAGTACGCCCTTGCTGCGGGGATCACCGCTTCCGGCGCGGATGCCTATCTTCTGCACGTTACCACGACCCCTTCCGTGGCGTATGTTACCCGGATGGACGATTTTGACTGCGGCGTGATGATCTCCGCCAGCCACAACCCCTTCTATGACAACGGCATTAAGCTGCTGAACCGCAACGGCGAGAAGATGGAGGAAGAAACCATTAACCTGGTGGAGGCCTATCTGGATGGAGAGCTGGAGCTGTTTGGGGAGAAGCTGCCCCAGATTCCCTTTGCCAAGCAGGAGAAAATCGGCAGGACCGTGGACTATGTCTCCGGCAGAAACCGCTACATCGGCTATCTGATCAGTCTGGGCATGTTTTCCTTTAAGGGGGTCCGGGTGGGTCTGGACTGCGCCAACGGCGCAAGCTGGAACATCGCCAAGAGCGTTTTTGATGCCTTGGGTGCCAAGACGTTTGTGATGAATGCGGATCCGGACGGCACCAACATCAACGAGAACGCCGGTTCTACCCATATTGAGAATCTGCAACGGTTTGTGGTGGAAAACGAGCTGGATGTGGGCTTTGCCTATGACGGCGACGCAGACCGGTGCCTGTGCGTGGATGAGACCGGGCAGGTGATCACCGGCGACCATATTTTGTATCTGCTGGGCATTTATATGAAGGAGCGGGGGCAACTGGACGGCAACACGGTCGTTACCACAGTGATGAGTAACTTCGGTCTGTACAAGGCCCTGGATAAAGTGGGCATCGGCTATGCCAAAACCAAGGTGGGCGACAAGTACGTATATGAGTACATGGCTCAGAACGGCTGCCGTCTGGGCGGCGAGCAGTCCGGACATATTATTATTTCCAAATACGCCACCACCGGCGACGGTATTTTGACCAGCATTAAGGTGATGGAAGTGATGATGGCGAAAAAGAAGAAGCTGTCTGAGCTGGTCAGGGGGCTGGATATTTTCCCTCAAGTGCTGAAAAATGTCCGTGTTCTGGACAAAGATAAGGCGCAGAACGATCCTGCTGTGCAGGCGGCAGTGGAGGAAGTGGCAAAGGAATTGGGCGATTCCGGCAGAATTTTGGTGCGCCAATCCGGCACAGAGCCGGTAATCCGGGTTATGGTGGAGGCGGCTGACGAAGAGCAGTGCCAAAGCTGTGTTGACCGGGTGGTGGATGTGATCTGCAGCCAGGGCCACGCGAGAGTGTAAAAAGGACCGGGTCATATGTGCACCGAACCAGTAAAACTGGACAATAGACAAAAAGGCCCCCTGTGTAGGATAATAACTACACAGGGGGTATTGCTATGCAGAAACGAAAATACACACATCTAAAGGCCGTAGAGGGGATCATATTGTCAATGCGACAG
>JAZRMP010000004.1:0-29007 GCA_045647705.1 Faecousia sp. | reverse complement strand
TGTCGCATTGACAATATGATCCCCTCTACGGCCTTTAGATGTGTGTATTTTCGTTTCTGCATAGCAATACCCCCTGTGTAGTTATTATCCTACACAGGGGGCCTTTTTGTCTATTGTCCAGTTTTACTGGTTCGGTGCACGATAGGTCAAGCCTTTTGTTATAGCATTTGCATTATCCACATTATCCAACAGATAACCCCATAAACCACACTCGCAACTGTTCCATACACAATCACAGGTCCTGCTATCATAAACATCTTTGCACCTACGCCGAGAATAAACCCCTCTGCTTGTGTCCAGATAGGACCCATATATTTTTAAGTTATTTACAAAAAATCGTGTGCCGTATTTGGCACAGAATTTTATCATTTCATTTTTTCGATCAGCTCTAAGAGCCACTTAGGACTACTTTGCCCGATGGTCTGTAATTCTCCGTTTTTATATTTCGCTACGGTAACAAAACCGTTGTCGTTATCATAGAAAGTAGCCTCGTTGCAATGGGGCAATATCGTCAGCAGATCCTCAAACCGTTTAGAAAAGCGATTCGCCACAGTATCTGTGTTGATATTGTGACCGCCTCTTCTTACCCGGTTTTCAATACGCTGCAAGCTTTCCTCCATGGTATCCAAACCAACATAGTAAAGACGGATATAATAGTCCTTTGCGATTGCCCGCTTAATGGTATCAAGCGTCTTTCTGCCGGAAAGGGTGGTTTCCTGGGTGAAGCAAATTTGCTTTTCCAAGCACTCATCAATCAGCGCACCAGCCTTCTTACCGCCCTCCAGCAGATTACCGCCACAAGCAGATGTGATCTTATCAACATCTATGATCTTTCCCAGATTATCAATTTCCGTTCTTAAAACACCGGTCAGACTGCTTTTTCCGCAGCCGTTAACACCAGCAACGATGGTATAGGTTTTCATAGCACACCATCCTTTATCAAATAGTATTTGCATTGTAACACAAAACTTTTGATATTGCAACCGCCCTCTGCTTGTGTCAACTTAGGACCCATACATTCGTGTTCCATTAGGACCCAATAACTTTTACAAATAACTTGCATTGTCGACTAAGCCGTGCTAAAATATTCCTGCGACACAGTTTAATATTCTTACAGATAGGCATACTTTTTGTGTAAAAATGTATGCTTTATCGTCATTGCCTGTTTGTAGGAGTGAACTGTGTCGCAGCAGGATGAGGCTGCATTTTTCGTGCGCAGCTTCGGCTGCGCACTTTTTATTGATAGAAAGGAAAAACTATGAAAAACGCAATATTTACGAAAAAAGCACTCTCGTTGCTTCTAGTGATGAGTATGCTTCTTACATTTGTTGGTTGCAGCAAGGGCGGTGAAACGCCCACCACTGCCAGCACAGAGCCTTCGTCTGGAGTGGAGACTGAGCCTTCCGGTGTGACAGACCAAGCGGATGTATTTGTGAAGCCGGAAAACTATGCGACTGTAATTATGGTCACGATCAACCCACAGTTCCGGCTGTATTTGGATGCAGACGGTATCGTATTGGCGGTGGAAGCAGTCAATAAGGATGCGGTGGAGATCAAGGAAAGCATTTCCTTTGAAAACGATAGTTATGAGACGGTTGTAGAAAAGATCGTAACCAAGTCAGAGGAAAAAGGCTATATAAAGAGCGATGCAGTTATCAGTGTAGAAATTACTGAAGCAAAAGATCCTGCTGTGAATACCGTTGATATTCTAGATAAGATAACAATCACTGTGAACCAGACAGCATCTAACCTGGAGCTGACGGTGGAGATCAAGACGGAGGACAATACGACTGTTGAGAAACAGCCGGATGTAGATTTGACCGAGCCAACAGAGGATCCTACTACTGCACCTACCACATCGAGTACTGTTACTACACCTACTACGTCAACGCAGTGTAGCCATACATATAAAGATGCAACCTGCACCGCTCCTAAGACTTGCTCCAAATGCGGAAAAACTAGTGGCAGTGCAACTGGGCATAGCTATAAAAACGCAACCTGCACAGCTCCCAAGACTTGCACCAAATGCGGTGCAACTACCGGCAATGCTGCTGGACATAGCTACAAAGACGCAACCTGCACAGCTCCTAAGACTTGCACCAAATGCGGAGCAACTACCGGCAATGCTGCTGGACATAGTTACAAAAACGCAACCTGCACAGCTCCTAAGACTTGTACCAAATGCGGAGCAACTACCGGCAACGCTGCTGGACATAGTTATAAAAACGCAACCTGCACAGCTCCCAAAACATGCAACAAATGCGGTGTAACAGAAGGAACCCCGACTCAGCACAAGTATGATAAAGGCAGTTGCTCAATTTGTGGACAAGAAGATATTGTTAACCCTAAGGAGCATTTTAAAAAAGAAAACTACATAGGCATTGAAAAAGAAGGTGAGCAACTCCGAGTCCTTGAATTAGAATGGACCGGCGAAGTATATTACTATTTTGAAGCCTTATTCATTAAAACAACTGACGGCGATCCCGATAGATTCATAGATTATGAAGGAGAAAGATACTATTTTTGTGGTGGCGGTGGCCCCCCCATTGGTATCAATCTAACTGATACATATGTAGAGTTTCTTGACCCAGCAAACAATTCATGCGCTAAATACATGTTACAACATGACGGTTCACTTAGATTGTCCTCAAGCACAAATTCATTATATTTTCCACAATTATTAACTATTGGAAGTACAGATCTTTTTTGATGATATGTTATAAGTAAGATAAACGCAAACCAATTTGGAATTTAAGGGGCGAACACTGTTCGCCCCTTAATTTAAAACAATGTGGTTATCCAATAAATGAGGCCATAAACTACACTTGCCGACACGCCATAAACGATGACAGGTCCGGCTATCGTAAACATCTTTGCGCCGACGCCCAAGATGAAGCCCTCGGTTTTAAATTCAATCGCTGCTGAAGAAATTGCGTTGGCAAAGCCGGTAATGGGCACCAGCGTGCCCGCCCCTGCATATTTTGCGATATTGTCGTAAAGGCTAAGCCCTGTAAGCAAGGCTGACAGCGCAACCAGACTCATTGATGTGGCTGTGCCTGCATCGGTTTTACCCAGTCCCAAGGCTGTGTAGCCGTTCATTATCAACTGTCCGATCACACAGATCAGTCCACCGATCCAAAATGCGTTAATGCAATCTTTTTTGATTGGCGATCTCGGAGCCATGCTCTGGACCAATTTCCCATATTCCCGTTCTGTCATACAGATCCCTCCGGGAATAGCATGCGTAAAAGCGAACAAACTATGCGCGGACAAATTGCGATTTGACGGGCTGTTGGTTTTGCGCAATTTCATCGGCTCCCCTTGTCAGGGGAGCTGGCAAAAATCTCTGATTTCTGACTGAGGGGTAGTAAAATCAACGCTTTTTCTCTCCCTCAGTCAGCTTCGCTGACAGCTCCCTCATCAGAGGGAGCCATTTGAAACTGACCGTTGAATGGGAATATAATAAAAAGCAGCCGACTGGTATCAGTCGGCTGCTGTGTGACTTATTACATTGCACCCTTACCGGTGAGGACCACTTTGATCGTCATAAAGATGATCTTTAAATCCGTGAGCATGCTGCGCTCCCGAATATATTTCAGGTCCGCTTCCACCCACTTCTCAAAGTCGGTTTCCTCGCTGCGCCCCTGACATTCGTGATAACATGCCAGACCTGTAATCACGTCCAGACGGTGCATCTGGTACGGCGTGTACTGTGCCACTTCCTCAGGAAGCGGCGGTCTTGGGCCGATAATGGACATATCACCTTTAATGATATTTACAAGCTGGGGCAGCTCATCAATACTGGTCTTCCGGATAAATTTACCCACCTTGGTAACCCGGGGATCCTCTTTCATTTTAAAGGCAGGACCCTGCATTTCATTCTGTTCTTCCAATGCTTCCTTCTTTTCCTCTGCATCAATGCACATAGAGCGGAATTTATACATTCGGAATTCTTTTCCGCCCTTGGTAAGTCTGGTAGAAGTATAGAAGACCGGCCCGCCATCTTCTTTCTTAATTGCGATTGCCACAATCAAAAACACCGGGCTAAGCAGAATTAGCGCGATCGTGGACATAACCAAATCAAAAACGCGCTTGCATATCTCATATACCGGTTTTTTCTTGGGAGGAACATAGTTTTTTTCTTTTATATCGTCAGGAACTGTGCTGCATTTCTCTTTTACAGTCTGCATATCGCATTGCGCTCCTATCTGGTTTTTCTGTAGTTTCTGCTATTATAACGGCTATCATGGTTTTTTGCAAGTATTTTAGCTTATCCTGTTTAATTTTAATAAATCAGCAAAAACTGTGGTGTTTCCTGTCAGTGCTCACAAGCACTCATAATGCTTTTAAAAAAGGATGTGGAAAAATTTGCCACATCCTTTTTTAAATTATTTGTTTTGCAAAAATGCCATAGCGACGCGAGCTGCCTCTTGCTCCGCTCTTTTTTTGCTGCTGCCGGTTCCCTCACCGATCTGCTCACCGTTAAGCAGTACCGCCGCAGTAAAGCGTTTATTATGATCCGGACCGGATTGCCCCACCATCTCATAACTAAGGGTCTGGTTTTTCTTCTGTTGCACCAATTCCTGCAATGCGGTCTTATAATCCAGATTGTGCAGTCCGTCCACAGGCACATCGCACAAAATGAACCGGTCTACAAACTGCTCGGCTGCTGCCATGCCGCCGTCCAGAAAACTGGCAGCGATCACAGACTCCACGGCATCTGCCAGAATGGAATCCCGTTCTCTTCCGCCACTCTGTTCTTCTCCATGGCCCAGCAGCAGATGCTGCCCCAGCGACAGGCGGTTTGCAACTGCCGCCAACGCCTGCTCGCAGACCATATCTGCCCGCATTCGGGTCAGTTCCCCTTCCGGTCGATCGGGAAAATTCTTGTACAGGTACTCTGCCACCAACATTCCCAAAACGGAATCTCCCAAAAACTCCAGCCGCTCATTGCTCATAAGACTGTCATGCCAACGCTCGTTGGCATAGGAGGAATGGGCCAGGGCGTTTTGTAGCAGCGTAATGTTACGAAAACGGTAACCGATGGCTGCCTCCAAATCCTTAATCATCTGCCGTCTCCTCTGTGTCAGCCAATGTCTTCAGTCCCTGCTCCAACTCCTGGGAAATATCATGCTCCGCAGCATCCATTGCCTGACCCACCGCATTCCGGAAGGCCAGCGCGTCAGAGGAGCCGTGGGCTTTAATAACCGGCTTTTTGATACCCAAAAACTGTGTTCCGCCGATTTCCCGGTAGTCAAGCATCTTCATTACTTCATCCACACCCGGCTTGCAGAACAAATAGCCAATCGCCGAGAACAGATTGCGTTTAAATATCTTATGTTTCATAAGGCTGCCCATGAACATGGCAGTTCCCTCAATGGTCTTCAGCAGTACATTGCCTGCAAAGCCGTCGCAGACCACCACATCTACAGCACCTAAAGGAACATCTCTTGCCTCAGTATTCCCCACGAAATTGATGATCCCCTGTTCAGACGCCTTCTTGAGCAGGTTGTACGCCTCTTTCTGTAGGGGTGTGCCCTTGGTATCCTCTGTTCCGATATTTAACAGTCCCACCTTGGGATTCTCCACACCTAAGTACTTCTTTGCATACAAAGAGCCAACCAAACCAAACTGGAGTAAAAATTCCGGCGTGCACTCAGCATTGGCGCCACAATCCAGAATCACAGTTTTGCCACCGGCCTTATTGGGCATAACCGGCCCCATAGCCGCACGCCGAATGCCCTTAACCCGCTTAACGATCAAAGTGGCTCCGGAGAGCAGCGCACCAGTAGAACCGGCAGAAACAAACGCATCTCCCTGTCCCTCTGCCACCATTTTCAAACCGATTACCATTGAGGAATTTTTCTTCTTCCGAATAACGTTGGCAGGGTCATCATGCATATCCACCACTTCATCCGCATTGGCAATCTCCATACCCGCAGGCAGATCCGCAATACCATGCTTGCGCATAACCTCCAGAATCTGGTCGCCCTTACCCACCAGTGTAATCTGTGCTCCAAAGTCCTTTGCTGCCTGAATCGCACCCAACACCGGTGCTTCCGGGGCATGATCGCCGCCCATAGCGTCAAGAATGATCTTCATTCGGCACACCTCTTTCTGTCAAATACCCTGCTGTACCAGCCCGTCAATTATCTGCAAAGACCGGTTGGCAATCGCAAGATTCTTCTCTGCTTTTTTACGAATCCTCTGCTGTAGGGGAGCAATGATGCTAAAATTCACATTCATTGGCTGAAAGTTTTCGATCCGCTCGTCGCTGATGTACAGTCCCAGTGCGCCGATGGCTGTCTCTTGGGGGAACTCCGGAAGCGCACGGTTTTGTACCTTTGCTGCCATTGCCACAGCCGCAAGAAAGCCCGATGCTGCGCTCTCCACATAGCCTTCTACACCGGTCATCTGGCCGGCAAAAGCCACCATGGGATTTCTCCGGTCGGCATAGTACCGGTCCAGCAGCTTAGGTGATTGCAGAAAGGTATTGCGGTGCATCACCCCATAGCGAACAAAATCTGCATTCTTCAGTGCCGGGATCATGGAGAATACCCGCTTCTGCTCTCCAAATTTCAAATGGGTCTGAAAGCCCACAAGATTAAACACACTTTTTGCGGCATTATCCTGTCGAAGCTGAACTACCGCATAAGGCTCCTTGCCTGTCTTGGGATCTGTCAGTCCCACAGGCTTCAACGGACCGAACCGCAAGGTGTCATAGCCGCGACGTGCCATGACTTCTACAGGCATACAGCCCTCAAACACCCGCTTATCTTCAAAGCCATGGACCTCCGCCTCTTCCGCATGGATCAATTCATGCAAAAAGGCATCGTACTCTTCCTTGTTCATGGCGCAGTTAATATAGTCTGCCGTACCACGGTCGTACCGGGACTGCCACCATGCCTTGTCCATATCCACGGATTCTGCCGTAACCAACGGGGCAGCAGCATCAAAGAAATGCAGTTGATCGGTACCGAAGTACTGTCCAACAGCCTCCGACATAGCATCCGAGGTGAGCGGACCGGTTGCAATAATCACAGGACCTTCCGGCACCTGGGTAATCTCCTCAGATAGAATGGTAATATTGGGATGACTGCAAAGTTTTTCGGTTATCATCCGGGAAAAGCCCTGTCGGTCTACCGCAAGGCAGCCGCCTGCCTCCACCCGAGTCGCCTCAGCACAGTGCATGATCAAACTGTCCAGCCGCCGCAATTCCTCCTTCAGAAGACCTACAGCGTTTTCCAGACGATCTCCCCGCAAAGAGTTGGAACAAACCAGTTCAGCAAAGGTATCTGCGTGGTGGGCAGGAGATTTCTTTCCGGGTTTCATATCATAAAGATCCACCTGAATCCCCCGTTGGGCAAGCTGCCACGCAGCCTCCGCACCCGCAAGTCCTGCACCTACGACTTTTACCTTTGTCATGCCTTTTTGCCTCCTGTCTTTTTGGTGGACTTTTTCGCCGATGTCTTCTTTGCCGGCTTTTTTTCATCCTCTTCGGACTTGTCCGTCGGCTTCTTATAATATCCCCGCTTATCCTCCGGGAGAAAATCCGGACAACTTTCATTGATGCAGAAGGGTTTCATACGGCCTCTGCCGGATTTTTTGAACATGGTCTGTCCACACTTGGGACAATCCTCAGCCGTGGGCACATCCCAGGTCATAAAACCGCATTCAGCACCCCGTTCACAGCCATAGTACGCATAGCCCCGCTTGGACTTACGCTTGAGTATGGTACTGCCGCACTTGGGGCAACG
This sequence comes from Faecousia sp., assembly GCA_045647705.1. Taxonomy (GTDB): domain Bacteria; phylum Bacillota; class Clostridia; order Oscillospirales; family Oscillospiraceae; genus Faecousia. Next base: position 21,250 of record JAZRMP010000004.1, on the reverse strand, counting down.
ACCGGGCATTTTCTCCACAATCGGCTTTGTATTGGTACATTCGGGGAAACCGGGACAGGCAAGAAATTTCCCAAATCTGCCGATCTTGATGACCATATTTCTGCCACAGATCTCGCAGATCTCCTCCGTTACCTCATCCGGCACTTTCAGCCGCACACCTTCAAGGGCTGTCTCTGCATCCAACATCTCCTGATGGAAGGTCTTATAGAAATCCGCAAGGACCGCCTTCCATTCCCGCTTGCCCGCTTCTACATCGTCCAGTCGGGTCTCCATGTTGGCAGTAAACTCCACATCGATAATATCCCGGAATCGCTCCAGCATTAATCCTGTAACCACCTCGCCCAAGGCAGTAGGTGCAAGCCGCTTATCTACTTTATTAACATACTCTCTGTCTTGAATGGTAGAGACAATGCTGGCATAGGTAGAAGGTCTGCCCACGCCCTTTTCCTCCATTGCCTTGACCAGCGTAGCCTCGGTGTACCGGGCAGGCGGCTGGGTGAAATGCTGTGCCTTCTCAATATCAGTGGGAATGGCTTTGTCGCCCACGTTCAAATCGGGCAGCTCCGCACCCACTGCCTCATCCTCCTCATCCCTGCCTTCCTCGTACAAAGCAATAAAGCCGGAAAAGCGAATGCTCTGATGGGTGGAGCGGAAAGCGTGGCCCTGACAGACCGTATCGATGGAAACCGTATCATACACTGCGCTTGCCATCTGAGAAGCCAGGAATCGACTCCAAATCAGCTTATACAGACGGTATTGTTCCTTTGTCAAGCTGCTTTGAATACGCTCCGGGTCCAGCTCCACATGGGTGGGACGAATGGCTTCGTGGGCATCCTGTGCCCCGGACTTGGTTTTAAAAGTGTGGAATTTGCCATAGTAATATTCCTTACCGTAGCGGCTTTTAATAAAATCCGCAGCCGATGCCATTGCCTCATCGGACAAGCGCAGAGAATCGGTACGCATATAGGTAATCAGACCCAAAGTACCCTCGCCAGCCACATCTACGCCTTCATAAAGCTGCTGGGCGATAGCCATAGTGCGCTTAGGGGTCATATTCAGCTTTCGGGATGCCTCCTGCTGCAAGGTGGAGGTTGTAAAGGGAGGCGCAGCAGAACGTTTCTTCTCCGCCCGCTTCACATTGGTAACGGTAAATTCTTTATCGTTAATATCCCGGATTACAGCATCGGTCTGCTCCTGGTTTTCCAGTTCCCGCTTCTTATCCTCTCCGTAATAGCGGGCAACAAAGGTGCCCGGCTTGTCCTTGCGGGCAAGGGTTACATCCAAAGACCAGTATTCCCGAGGCTGGAATGCGCGAATCTCATTTTCCCGATCTACCACCAGCCGGGTGGCAACGGATTGGACGCGGCCCGCAGACAGACCCCGTCTGACCTTCTTCCAAAGCAAGGGGGAAAGCTGATAGCCCACAATCCGGTCCAAAACACGCCGTGCCTGCTGGGCATCCACCAAAGAATAGTCGATCCCACGGGGATTTTCAATCGATTGTCTGACCACCTTTTGGGTAATCTCATTAAAAGTTACCCGGCAGGTCTTTTCTTCCGGAAGCTGCAAAAGCTCCTTCAGATGCCACGAGATCGCTTCTCCCTCACGGTCCGGGTCAGTTGCCAGGTATACGGTATCGGCTTTCTTTGCAGCCTTACGCAGATCATCAATAATGTCAGACTTGGAATCCAGGGGAACATATTCCGGTTCAAAGCCCTTCTCAATATCCACGCCCATAGTACTTTTGGGCAGATCCCGCAGATGGCCCATACTTGCCTTTACGGTATAATCTGCCCCAAGGTATTTGCCAATGGTCTTTGCCTTGGACGGTGATTCCACAATCACTAAATTGGATCCTGTTGCCATGATAGCCTCCACTACTGTTTTTTTGCAGACACCAGTCTGCCCGGGTGGTTCAATACCACACCTTTCAGTGCCAATCTGGTCAAGGCACTCAGCACTTTCCCCGCAGGCAGTCCCACTTGCGCAATTACCGCATCCACAGGCCGGGGCACACTTTCCAGACAGGAATATATCTTCTGTTCTTCCGGGTCCAGTGCCGAAAGTGCTTTTTCTAAGTCAATATACGCGCTGGGTTTTCTGTTGTCAATGTCTTTTTTGTCGGTATGGATTGCCGGGGCCGGAATCTGACGGTCCTGTGCTACATTAAACTGGGAGCTGACCTGCTCCCGGGGGTGTTCCGATTGCATCCGCGCTTGGCGCTTTTTGACCACATCTGGGTACTGAGATTCATATCCCTTGAGCACATCCCAACCGGAGATCACAGCGCCGGCGCAATCCTGCAAAAGCGCATTGCTGCCCATATAGGTAGCGACATCGATATTGCCGGGAACCGCAAAGACATCCCTTCCCTGCTCGTACGCATTTCTGGCAGTAATAAGGGCACCGCTTTTTTCCGGTGCTTCTACCACCAGCACGCCATCCGACAAGCCACTGAGAATCCGATTCCGCTCGGGGAACTGCCAGGGCTTCGGTTCCGTACCCGGCAGATACTCCGACAACAGACAACCGTTCTCAGCTATCTTCTCAAACAAAAGCCTGTTGGACCGGGGGTAAACCACATCTACGCCACAACCTAAGACCGCCACTGTCTGCTGCCCCTCATCCAACGCCCCCTGTAGTGCCATTGTATCGATTCCATAGGCACCTCCGGACACCACAAGACCACCGCAGGCTGCAATCTGCGCAGACATTTTCCTGGCGTTGTTCATACCGTATGCGGAGGCTTTGCGTGTTCCTACCACCGCTATGACCGGCTGCCCCTCAAAATCCGGCAGCACGCCCCGGTAATACAAAACCAGTGGCGGATCAGCAATATTCTTTAAGCGACTTGGGTATGCCGCATCCTTTTGTGTAAGAATACTGATATGCTTTTCTGAGCATTCTTTGATTACCCGGTAGGCATTGGTCAGATCCCTGTCCTCCAGTGCATCTGCTACCTTCAAGGGCAGTGTATCCAGACGTTCCGTATGAAATATTTCCTCAGGGTCAGAAAAATATTCCAAAAGTGCCTGCTTCTGCCGCAGCGTCAGCTGTGGCAGCATCGCATACCATATCCAATGCACCAACATTTTTCTCCACCCTATCTCTTTTTGTCAATTCCCCATCTGCCACATAACGATGGCTGCGGCAACCGCCGCATTCAGCGATTCACACCGGGGATTCATGGGAATCACCAGCGCCTCCCCGGCATTATCCAGGATTTCTTGTCGGACCCCCTGCCCTTCACTGCCAATGACCACCGCCATTTTGTGCAAAGGGGCGCTGCGAATATCCGAAGCCTGCTCCCGCAGAGCCGTAACCGCCACCGGGATCCCGTCAGCCGCACACGCAGCTTTGGCTTGCTCCCAAGTGGTTTGCTGCACAGGGCTGCGGAACACCGCGCCCATACTGGCTCTGACCACCTTATGGCTGTATGGATCTGCACAACCCTCCAGCAACGCTACAGGAATATCCAGCGCATCCGCCGTCCGCAGGATCGTGCCCAAATTTCCCGGATCCTGAATACTATCAAGTAGCAGCATACCGGCTTTTGGTGTAAACGGCGTTTTTTCCGGAAGCCGACAGAGGAACAGTGCCCCCTGAGGGGTCTGCATAGGAGAGACAGACTCCATCACATCATAGGGTACACGCACCACACGCACAGTTTCCGGAAGCTCCGCCTCCACTCCATCGGACAGAATTACGGTATCCAGTCCCGGCCACCACTTGATCGCCTCGGACAGAAGCTTTGTTCCGTCTGCCACAAACAGCCCCGCGCTGATGCGCTCTTTTCTGGAAGTAAGCAGGCGGCGAACCTGCTGCAAAAGCGGATTTTTCCGCGCCGTAATCCGTTGCTCCATCACAGCTTTTGTACGGCTTCCAACGCCGCAGTATCACCCAGAACCACCAGCACATCCCCTTGGGCAATCCGGAAATCTGCTGCGGGGGAAACCGTAATGTGCCCATCACGCTTGACCGCCAGAATATTCACGCCCATCTTGGCACGGATATTCAGTTCGATCAGGCTTTTCTCCTGCCAGGGGGCAGGTGCGGATACCTCAACAATACCGTAGTCCTCAGAGAGTTCAATATAGTCCAAAACATTTGGGGAAGACAGACTCATTGCCAGCCGGTCTGCATTTTCCTGCTCAGGAATGACCACCCGGTCAGCCCCCAGCTTCTTCAGCACCTGCCGATGGGTCTCATCATGTGCCTTGCATACGATATAAGGCACGCCCAGTTCCTTCAGATTCATGGTAGCCAGCACAGAATCGGCCAAGCTGTCGCCAATGGCAACAACCGCACAGTCAAAGGATTTCACATCCAAGGCACGAAGAACCTCTTTATCCTGAGCATCGGCCACCACAGCCTGGGTAACATCATCGCTGACCTGCTGCACCAGATCACTGTTGGTATCAATAACAAGGACCTCACAGCCCTGCCTGTACAATCTTCTGGCTGCCTGGCTGCCAAAACGCCCCAGACCTACTACGATAAACGATCTCATAGCCTATCTCCTATCCGATGAGCAAATTTGTATGGGCATAACGGAAGCGGTCCGCAGCCTTATCTCCCATTAGGAAACCCAAGCTGATAGTCAGCACGCCTACCCGTCCAAAATACATAAATACAATAATCATAAGCTGCGCAGGCACACTCAGCACCGGGGTTACACCGGCAGTCAGACCAACCGTTGCCAACGCCGATACTGTTTCAAACAACGCATCGGTAAAACGAACCGGTGAACTGGCTGTGATAAATACGGCTCCAGCCACAGCCAAGCCTGCAACAATTGTGATAATCGTCGCCGCATCCATTACCTTCTCGTGGGGTATCGTCCTGTGAAATACGGTTACAGAGTTTCTGCCTCGGGCTCTGGCAATTACAAACAGCATAAGCACCAGGAAAGTAACTGTCTTGACGCCGCCGGCAGTAGAGCCGGAGGACCCACCAATCAGCATCAAGATAATGCTGATCGCCTTGCCGCCCTCTGTCATAGCAGACTGGTCAATTCCCGTAAAGCCGGCGGTTCGCACCGTTACCGACTGGAAAAAGGCATTGAGTATTTTGGCAGGCGTGTCCATCGCGCCCAGCGTATCGGGGTTGTTCCATTCCAAAACAGCCACCAAAACCGCACCGCACATAATCAGACCACCGGTCATCAGCAGCACCAACTTGGTGTAAACACTAAATTTTTTAAATCGGCGTACAGTAGCTACTTCTTCCCAAACGAAGAACCCCAAACCGCCAATCACAACCAGTCCCATTATCGTAATCATAACTACCGGGTCCCGGTTAAACACGATCAGATTTGCACCGGGGGCAATTCTCCCGGTTATATCAAAGCCTGCATTGCAGAAGGCGGATACCGCATGGAATATCCCCCATGCTGCCGACTGTCCGACACCGTAATCCGGCAAAAAACGAAGAAACAGGATCAGTGCGCCGGTAAACTGAACTACCAGACTCCCCAGCAGGACCCATTTTTGCAGCCGCACAACCCCTTCCATTTCATTAACGCTGAGGGCCTGGGCAATCAACATCCGTTGTCGCAGACCTACCTTACGCCGCAGCAGAAAAACAACCAAAGAGGCCGCCGACATAAAGCCAAGACCACCAATCTCAATCATGCACAGAATTATAGCCTGTCCAAAGGCGCTCCACTGTGTCCAGGTATCAAACAACACCAAACCCGTAACGCAGGTGGCGGAGGTAGCGGTAAACAAAGCGGGGCGCAACCCGCAAGAAACACCGCTTCGGGAAGATATAGGCAGCGTCAACAGCACTGTTCCCAGCAGAATAATCACTCCGAAAGTCAGCGCAATAATCTGGGTGGGACTAAGCCTGATTCGTTTTTTCTCAGATTTTGACATTCCGCATCTCCCCTTTCAAAAAGTATGATACCTTATATTATAACAAATTCACCGTTTTTTTCAAGTATAGGAAAATTTTTTACGGTGGACTTCGGAATGACGAAGCCCACCGTCTTTTTACAGCAAGTAACCTACCAGGATACCCAGCAGTGCAGACAGGCAGATAATCAGAATAGGATGCACTTTTTTAAATGCCAGCACCAGCATAATGGCGAAGATCGCCAAGTAGATATAAAGGTTTACCGTACCGAACACCCCGAGGGTAAAGCCAATGGGAAAGAACACGGTCATCAGTACGTTTACCACTGCGTTGCCAATCAGGCCAACTACAGCAGGTTTTAAACCGGACATACAGCCCTTGACCACCCGGCTGCTGCGGAATTTGTCATAACATCGGGCAACCACCAGAATAATTACGAAGCTTGGAAGCACCACACCCAAAGTAGCGCAGACAGATCCCAGCACACCACCCATCTGGGATCCTATATAGGTAGCCATATTCACAGCAAAAGGACCCGGAGTGGATTCACTGACTGCCACAAAGTTAACCATCGCTTCACCGGTAATCACATCGCCCCACCGGGCTGCCACCTGCTCCTGAATCAGAGGAAGCATGGCGTAACCGCCTCCAAAGGTGAAAGCACCAATCGTAAAGAAGGTCCAGAAAAGCTCCAAATATATCATTTCTGTGCCCTCCTTTCTGCCACCATAGCAGTAATCAAGCCGAAAATACCGCAGAAAAGGATCACCAACAGTACATTTACTTTCAAAAAGGCTGTCAGCAAGAAGGCCGCACCCATGACCACATACGCCGCCCATCCCTTGGGGCTCTTTTTGTACATAGACCACAGAGCCTTAACCAACAATGCCAGCACACCGGCGCGGATGCCGTTAAAAGCATACTGCACCACCTTCAGTTCCTGAAACTGCCGAAGTACATAGGATACCGCCAATATCACCACGAAAGAAGGCAGTACCACGCCAAAGGTGGCACAGGCAGCACCGAAAAAGCCGCAGGTCCGGTAACCTACAAAGGTGGATGCGTTGATTGCAATCGGTCCGGGGGTGGATTCTGCAATGGCGATAATCTCCAGAATATCGTCATCGGTAACCCATTCTTTTTTCTCCACTGCTTCCTTCTGAATCAGAGGAATCATGGCGTAACCGCCTCCAAAGGTGAATGCCCCTATTTTAAAAAAGGTCCAAAACAGCGACCACAGAGTTTTCAATCGCTTTTCCATATCAATGACACCCGTGGCTGCCACAGCCGTGGTTTCCACAGCTATGGCCATGATCATGTTCGTGATGATTACACCGGACATTGGGGTTAAAGGCAAGCTGGCCGGCAAGCAGTGCCTCCACAGCCTCGTCCGCATCCCCATGCACGCCGCCATAGAGAGCAATGCCCGCATTGGCAAGTGCTACCTGGGCACCACCGCCGATACCGCCGCAGATCAACACCTGCACACCCTGTTGCCGCAGAAAGTCTGCCAGTGCGCCGTGGCCAAAGCCATCGGTATCTACCACTTGGGCTGTCTTCACCTCATCTTTTTCTATTTCATAGATTTTAAACTGGGCAGTATGACCAAAGTGTTGAAAAATCATGCCCGCTTCATAGGTAACTGCAATTTTCATCGTCTTTCTCCTTAAAAACAATATAAAGACAGTATAGCCATTTTTACAAATCCTGTCAATGGAATATGGGTATTGAAACACCCTTTTGCTTTTTGACACTGGAGCAGGGACCGACGGTGTAGACAAAACCGCTAACCGAGCGTCCCCAAGGGTATGTTTCCAAAGGAAGTACCGGTCCATGCCAAAAAACAGGGCGTTCTTTCCCAAAATACCGGTAGTCAAGCAAAAAAGGAAGCCTTTGGACAACCCTCAGCTTCCTTTTTTGTAACCCCAGCAACCCTTCATCCTCACCATAGTTAGCAGCAGAAAAGGGTTCCTATCTCTATAGCATTCCGATTACTTACCGGCGTTTTTCTTGGCATTGCGGATGGCCATGATACGGTTCATTTCATTATATACGATCATGTAACCTTCGTCCACGCCCATGCCGGGCTTAGCAAGGATTTGCACAGGCTGGGTAGCCATTGCGCAGTGGACACAAACCTGCGCGCTCCGGTCAGTCTCGTTGCAAGTACCGCCCTGGTATGCGCCGATCCCCTTCTCCTTGCAGTAAAGAACTGCCTCAATGGTGTTGTTCACGCCACCCAAATCGGGGGTCTTGATCTGCACCATGTGGCCAGCCTTCCGGTCGGCAAACTCTTTGATGTCCTCCAGCGTGTTGCACCACTCATCAGCAACCAGCTCTACATCGCAGCCACGCTTGTCCAGCTCTGCGGTCAAGCCTGCCAGTGCTACGATCTGGGTCTCACGGTCGCAGTCGCAGTCCATGGGACCTTCGATACGCAGATGGAAAGGCTTTGCGATTTTACCCAATTCCTCGATATAATCTGCCATGGCAGCGTAGTTATTATTGCCGTAAGCAGCACCAATCGTGCCGTAAACATCAATATGGAAAACAGGCAGATAGCTGTCGTCGGTGCGGTTCTCCAGGATACGGTCCCGCAGCCAAGCAACGTACTCAGCCAACTTCTCGCCCTTGGTGCCCAGCTTCTCCTCTACATTGTTAATCAGTGCGTGGGGCAACACCTGTGCGCCCTTAATGATCATCTTGTCGGAGTTCATGTAGCGGTCATCACCGGACTGAGTGAAGATGTCGATGGGCTTCTCGGAAACGGTGCAGCCGTACTCGTCAGCCACGACCTCGCACATCATGCGGTTTGTCGCCTTAGCCACTGCGTCCAGCAAAGCCTGAGAAACGCCGTAGCGGATAGCGGTATGCAGACGCTTGCCTTCCACCTGGATAGCCTCCATGTCGGCAGCCATCTTGCGGAAGTTGTCAGCTTCCTTACCCACCAGGGTAGGCTTGATGTACTTTTCAATCACAGGAATGAAATCCTTTGCCAAGAACAAAGGATCCCGTCCACCGGCACCGGAATACTGAACAGCAGCGCAGTCGCCGTAAGCAACCTGACCATCCTCCAGCACCAACATAACAGAGATGGACTCACCTGCCATACGCACGCTGCGGAAGCCGTCGGTTACAGGCTTGCCAACATAAAACATACCGTCGTGGCCGGCTCCCTGCTTAATGGCACGCTGATCATCAAAATAGAAGCCGGTACGTCCGGCAGAGCATACAACATCAATGATTTTCATTGCAATTCTCTCCTTGTTATATTCTGGTTGGGTGGATGCGAACATCCACCCCTACAAGTTATTAACGAATGTTAATAGAAAAATCAATAACGGGGACGACCAACCAGACGACCCTTGCCGATGGAATAAACGTCATCAATAACCATCTGGAAAGAGGGCTTGCGGTTTTCCACAACGGCACGCTCATTGATTTTCGCTGCGTGGAAGTCCTTCAGATCCTGGGTAAAAGGCAGATTACCCGTGTTGAGAATACGGATAGCACCGTTGTTATCCCGGCAGGGCAGCATCAGACCGGCATTGGCACGGCAGGGCGCAAAGGGCACATCCAGAACGCCGGACTCCACAGCGCGGCAAACGCCCACAGCAATGTCGCCGTTACCCAACTCAAAGCACTTGTCCACGATGCACCGGGTCTCCTGACGAATGATCTCCTTCTCTTCCTCCACCTTATCCGATGCGAGAATCTGGTCGGAAAGCATATTCACAACCTGCTTGGTGCAGCGCAGACCCTCGGCATTAGCTTCCATGGTGGGAATGCCCACAGCCTCATGGGGTGTCTTAACAATGACCTTGGTAGCCTTGGACAGAGCTGCAATCAAGCTGCCCATGGAGATAACACCAAAGGCTTTTGCTTCGTCGGCAGGGAAACCACCCATCCACTGATGCAGCACAGTGGTAACCTCCACATCGTTATAGCCGTACTTCTTCAGATACTCATCGGTCAGCTCCTCCAGCGTGCGGATAGCTGCTACATCCTGGCGCAGGTTGCCGCACTGACCGTAACCCACAGTAATGTTCTTAACACCCTGCTCTGCTGCCAGCAGTGCCTCGATGATTGCCGCAGCGTGGGAAATACAGGGGGGCACCAGCGTTCCGGTAAGGGGACCGTAGGGCTCCCGGTTGATGGAAACACCCATTTCTTCGTAAAGACCGGTCAAGCGGTCCACATACTGCCAATCCCGAATGGTGCGCTCCATGGGAATGTTCTTACAATAAGGCAGGTTATAGGAAATACCGCCGCCTTCGTAGCTGGTAAAGCCACCGGCATAGGTAATCTCCGTCAGCAGACGGGCATCGGGAGTGCCGTGGCGTACCTGCATAGGCAGGTTCACACTTTCAATGACCTGACGGCACTTGGCAACACCATGGTTGACCGCAGGAAAGCCGTTCATCATAGCACGACCAAGGCGGATAGACTCGGCAATGCCGTTCTCAGCCTCCTCGTAGCGATTCTGACGGGTGTAGGAGTCGATGGTGGAAGGCAGCAGGTCTGCCTCGCCGTACTTTTCCAAGTACTGCATCAGCTTGATATGTTCCTCTACTACAGGAACGCCTGCACGGGGCTGAACCAGCGTTTTACCCTGACGCTTGGCATCAACCAGCTTCTTGCCGAACTTCCGGCTCTCAGGCATCGCCTTATGGTAGGCAATGGCCTCCTCCAGATTTACATCCTTGCCAGTGGGCCACTGGGTCAGAACTTCCTGACGCAGCTTTTGGAATTCGCCTTCGGGAATTCTTTTATTCTGAATGTCCATGGTACTCAAGCTCCTTTTTCATTATACGAAGTGCCGTCTGGGGATAATGGGATGAAAGCAGTCCCATGGCGGCCAATATATATTTTCTATCCACCCACACATCCGCAGTCTTGGGCCGCAAAGATGCAGGCTCTGCCGGGGAGTAAAACGCATGGGCTGCGATCTGCTCTGTCTTTTTGGTGTGAATCAGGCTTCCGCCTGTAACTACCACCTGCTTAACTTTTGTGAGGTTTTTGCCGGACTGCACATAAGTCAGTCCCATCATAGTATAGGTTTCCTCAATGGTACCGGCATGACGGCTGACCGCCTCCCGGATTGCCATAGAAGCCAGCGCAAAGTCAAGGCTCGCCAATTCCGGATCCCCGTTAGGCACTTTATCGGTATGCTCCTTCAAATCCTCCACCAGTTGGGTTATCCGTTCCGGGGAGAGGCCGGACAAATCACTGATTTGATCCAGACCTGCCGCATCCACGATTCCCTGGATGCTGTAGCGCATACCGATGTCTCCCTCTACCGTACGCTTTGCATAAGGCTCGGGAAGTCCTTTATACACTGTGTTCATGTGCTCAGGCATCCCATCGGCGATGGAATAGATATCCGTAGTAGCACCGCCAACGTCCACTGCCACAAGATCCCCGATCCCGGCTTCGCCCTCGCATCCCTGGGCCAGCAGCTCCATTGCCTGAAGCACCGCAGCAGGGGTAGGCATCATAATATCCGACAAAAGTGCTGATGCTTTGGAAAGCCCCTTTGCCTGAATGATCCGGTTCAGGAAAATCTCGCGGATTTGCTTCTGGGTAGGCTCAATGTTCAACACACCGAACTTGGGCATCACATTGGGACACACGTAGACTTCATGCCCCTCCAAAATCCTCTGACATTCCCGGGCTGCCGTACGGTTGCCCGCCACAACGATGGGAAAATCCATATCCATGGTTGCCAGCATTTTGGCATTGTGCAGAATGCACTCCGTGTTACCGCCGTCGGTACCGCCCACCAGCAGGAAAATATCCGGTTTCGCTTGTCGGATCTCATCCAGATCGTCCTCGGTCAACTGGAAGGCATAAATGCCCACCACTTTCGCGCCGGCTCCAAGGCTCGCCAATTTAGCCGCCTCACCGGTCAACTCGGGAACCAGTCCACTGGTAACCATCCGCAGACCGCCTGCCGCAGAAGAACAGGCATAGCATTCCTGATATTCCAGCCTGCCGACTGTTTCCTCCAGTCTCTGCAAGCCCTGCCGCAAACCATCGTTAATATCGGTTTGGACTGTAGTATAAGCAGCCGCCGTCCCCAAAAGGGTCTCCGTCTCCAGATCTACAGCCGTCAGCTTGGTATAGGTACTGCCAAAATCAATCAGCAGGACAGGTTTCACGCAGACTCACCGTCCATATGTAACAGCTCACGAAGTGCCTCAATGGTAGTTTCCGGGGCTGTGCCAGGAGGGAACGCCCGGTCAAATCCCATGTCCTTAAAGCGCTTCTCTACATCCTCAAAGGTTTGCTTGCCGATGACGATATTACCGCCAACAACCAGAGGAATCCCTTTCAGACCCGCCTCATCGCACTTTTCACGCAGACCACGGCAGTCCAGCTCGCCCTGGCCATACAAGGAGGACACCACAATGGCATCCGCGCTGGATTCAATGGCGGCGGCGATATACTCCTCCTGAGAGACCATAACGCCCAGATTAACCACCTCAAAGCCAGCCTCTGTAAAGGCGTGGTAGAGAATCTTGTTGCCAACAGCGTGGACATCCGCGCCAATAACGCCAATGACCAAAACCTTTTTTTCTCGGTTTTCCATGTTAACACCTCATCTTATTTTTCACAGCATTCGCCATGATTGTTCTACATCTAAATAGTATAATGTACTAGTTCATTTGTCAAGGAAGAATCCCATGATATTTCCCGGTTTTGCCAAAAATAGGAAATAATTTTATACTGTCCTATCCTGCCGGAGTTGCTGAAGCTTTTCTTCAAAAGAAAGAACAGATCCCTCGTCCATTTCATAGGCACAGAGAATCAACTTCCCCCTCTTTTCAAAGTGGCGAAGCTTCTCGCAACACAAGGCAGAACAGTATTTCTCATAGGCTTTTGGCACAAGAACAGCATCCTTATCTGCCAAAAAGGCATCTATATCCAAGCCCGCATCAAAGGTTCTGGGCTGAGCAAAAGCCACATTCCTGGTACATCCGCGACAGGACTGGTATACCAAATCTCCAAAACGGCTGCTAGAGGACAAAATTCCTACCCGCGCTCCCGCCCGCAGGCGCATCATTCCGGTAAGGGTCTGAGCAGACAGCCGCAGGGCTACCCTGGCAATCTTTTTACGGTCAGACAGTACACTTTCCAGATATTCCGCGTGTTCGGCTGTGGTAATGACCAGATCTGCCTGTTCATCCAGCTTATAGGGGTACTGCCGCACACTCTCCAGCAAATAGGAGTATAGCTCTACCCCCTTTACCGAGCGAAGCTGCTCTGAAATCTGGGACAGGTTTTCCGGATTAGCTTCCAGAATACCCACCTTCACTACAGACAGGTCTTCAGCCCGCTCTCTTTGCTTCAGCGTCAGAAAAATATTGATCTCCGTAGCAGAAAATCCCATTTCCTCCAATTTATCAAGAAGAACATCGATTGCTGCCATTGCCTGCTCTTTGCGGCTGGCGGAAGTGGCCGGCTGATAGCAGATAAAGGTTCCCCTTCCCTGAATCTTTTCCAAAAGGCCATTGTGCTCCAGTTCATCATAGGCACGTTTGACCGTACCCTTGGCAACACCGAGCCGTTCTGCCAGTTGCTGTACGGTAGGCAGCTTTTGTCCGGGTTCCAGTTCACCCTTCCTCACAGCCACCCGAATCCGATCCACAAGCTGTCGATAAATCGGTATATCCAGTTGTTGGTTAATCTGAAATAACCGTTCCAAACACTACACCACCTAACCTCTTAATTTTACGGAATATAACGCTATTTGTCAAGAATTTCAAATTCCCTTACCGGTCATTTTTGTTATTCCATAAGCACGTCCCTGCCTGCAATACACCCGGAGGCAAAACGGTCCACATCCCCCCGGGGCAGAAAGACAAATGCCTGTGTGTCCCTCTGAACACACAGGCATTTATAGTCGTTATTTATTCTGCGCCAGATAAGCAGCACGGCCGGTCTCGTAGAGATTATTTCCCTCACTGTCAATAATCACAATCACAGGAAAATTCTCCACTTCCAGACGGCGGATGGCTTCCGCGCCCAGGTCATCGTATGCAATAACCTCCGCTTTCTTGATACAGTTAGACAGCAACGCTCCACAGCCGCCGATTGCGCCAAAATACACGGCACCATGCTCCTTCATGGCTGCAACTACTTCCTCGCTGCGCTTGCCCTTACCGATCATGCCGGTCTGGCCCTGTTGGATCATGATGGGGCTGTAAGCATCCATACGGTAGGAGGTGGTGGGACCAGCAGAGCCGATCGCCTCTCCGGGACGGGCAGGTGTAGGACCTACAAAGTAGATAATGCTGTCCTTTACATCCATGGGCAATTCCTTGCCCTGGGCAACCAGTTCACACAGACGCTTATGCGCTGCATCACGGGCAGTATAGATCACACCGGTAATCAGGCAGCTATCACCGGACTTAAGGGTCCTGACTTTCTCCCGGGTCAGAGGTGTGGTGATGGAAATCGCCATTTTAGATTACCTCCTTCTCATGTCTTGCCACATGGCAGTTGATATTGACAGCTACAGGCAGAGCCGCGATGTGGGTGGGGAACTTCTCAATGTTCACGCTCAGCGCGGTGGTCTTACCGCCCAGTCCCTGGGGGCCAATACCCAAACCGTTGATTCTCTCCAGCAGTTCCTTCTCCATATCCGCCCAGAAGGGGTCAGGATTGGGTTCATTCAGATCACGGGTCAGCGCTTTCTTTGCAAGGAAAGCCGCCTTGTCAAACGTGCCACCGACACCAACACCTACCACAATGGGAGGACAAGGGTTAGGGCCGGCGTTTTCCACTGCCCACAGGACAAAGTCCTTCACTCCCTCAACCCCGTCGGAGGGCTTGAGCATCTTAATCTGGCTCATGTTTTCACTGCCGGCGCCCTTGGGCGCAACAGTGATCTCCAGCTTATCGCCGGGAACGATGTCATAGTAGATCATGGCGGGGGTATTATCGCCGGTATTTACCCGGTCCAGAGGATCCCGGACAACGCTCTTGCGCAGGTAGCCCTCGGTATACCCCTGACGAACGCCCTCGTTGATTGCCTCTGCCAGATCACCGTTTATATGAACATCCTGACCTATTTTTACAAAAACGCAAGCAAGGCCCGTATCCTGACAGATGGGCCGGTCGCCCTGCTCTGCAATCTGATAGTTCTCCATAATCCGCTCCAGAATTTCCTGAGCCTGCGGCCAGGGCTCTGCCTTATGGCAGTCCTTGATGCGCTCTTTTACGTCCTGGGGCAGATGGCAGTTGGCGTTGATGCACAGTCTCTTGACCACTTCTGTGATCTTCTGTGCAGAAATTTCTCTCATAATGATTCCTCCTCTTAACTAACGGAAAATGCTATTTATTTCCTGGGAACGTTGTAGATATGATCCAAAAGCGCGCCGTCCCGGCTGATTACATCCGCTACTACCCGGTCGCCCTTAGGCAGTTTCCGGGGTGTGCCGGTAATTCGCTCGGTTTTTTCTTTCAGTTCATGAATATCAATTACAGGCAGTCCGGCAGATGCCAAACGCTGTGCCAAATCCCCGTTCTTGGGATTCACCGCAATACCACCCTGGGTAACAAGAACATCAATATCCCTGCCCGGGGTAGAAATGCAGGTAACACGATCGGTAACAATGGGAAGTCTTGCCCGGAACATGGGTGCGATAATCATACTCAGCTTAGCACCGGCTGCGGTATCGCTATGGCCGCCGGAGCCACCCATAATGTAGCCATTTGAGTCTGTATGAACATTAACATTGAAATCAGTATCAATCTCTGTAGCACCCAGAATGACCACATCCAACCTGTCCACCACCGCGCTGCGGCTGCTGGGGCTTACATACTGCATGGCACTGATCTCTTGGTGCCGGGGATCGGCACGCAAAGATTCCACTGCCTTCAAATCAAAGCATTGAACATCCATCAGATTCCGGAAGCAGCCGGCATGGAGCATATCCACCATATAGCCGGTGATACCGCCCAGGCCAAAACTGCCCTGTACACCCTTTTCCAGCATAATATCTTTCAGGAACTTTGCAGCCGCCAAGGATGCGCCACCAGCACCGGTCTGGAAGGAAAAACCATCCTTCAGAAGTCCGGAGTGGGCAATGACCTGTGCCGCGTGGGAAGCCATCACCAAGCCAACAGGATCCCGGGTGATCTGGGTTGTACCGGATACGATGCCCTTAGGGTTGCCGATAGCATCTACTGCTACAACATAGTCAACCCAATCCTCAGAGATAGAGAAATCCTGCAAAGGATAAGGCACCAGATTATCGGTGATTACAACCACTTTTTTGGCATACATGGCATCGGCAAAAGCATAGCCCAGACTGCCACAGGCAGATTTTCCGTACTTGCCGGAGCAGTTACCCATAGTATCCGAAGTAGGTGCCGCAATAAAAGCCACATCGATAGGGGTACGCCCTAAAGAAATATCACTGGGTCTTCCTCCGTGGGTGCGGAACTGAACAGGCTTTTCCAAAACACCTTCAGAGATTGCTCTACCCAGACCGGCTGCAATGTAGTCTGCGGCGATACCGGTTACCACACCGTTGCGAATATGCTCTAAAAGGGGTGTATGTACGTCAAACAGCGAGGAGGCATTCACATTGATGTCTCTGTAGCCCTGTGCCGCGATCTCCTCCATGACCATATTCAAAACGAAATCGCCGTTGCGCAGATGGTGGTGGAAGGAAACGGTCATGCCGTCTTTCAGACCTGCAAGCGCAATTACTTCCTTGATGGAGTTTACTACCTTGCTCATACGCCGTTCCCCCTCTCCATCCCCAGTGCCTCTGCCATAGCGATGGTCCTCTGAGCTCTTGCCACGATGGGCGCATCGATCATCTTGCCATGCAGAGCAATGGCACCGCGCCCCTGCTCCTTGGCAAAGGCGATGGCTTCCATGACCTCATAGGCATAGTCCACATCCTTCTGGGTGGGACTGAATACAGAATTGATGATCTCCACATGACGGGGAGAAATAGATGCCTTACCGGTAAAGCCCAACGCCTTGGCAAGCTGTGCATCCTTTACCATGCCCTCATCATCATTTACATCGGTAAAGGGGGTGTCATAAACATCCACACCGGCTGCCCGGGCAGCCACCACCAGACGGGTACGGGCATATTCGATCTCCCGACCCTCTTTGGTGCGCTTACACTGCAAATCGGCAGTCAAATCCTCCGCGCCCAAAAACAGTGCCTTTACCCGGTCCGAGGCAGAGGCAATGGCATAAGCATTTTCCACACCCATTGCCGTCTCGATCAGTGGCATCAGACCTACGGTATTTTTCTCCATGCCCAAAGATTCTTCTACTTGGGAGATATACCCATCGGCCTCCAGCACATCGGCAGCAGAACCGGTCTTAGGCAGCAGAATCAAGCCCGGCTTCTGGGGCAAGATCTGGTCAATATCCCTTTTCCAGAAAGGGGTATCAATGGAGTTGATACGGACAATGATTTCACAACCCCGGAAATCCATATAACGCATAGTGTTGCGCACCAAAATCCGTGCAGCATCCTTCTCGGTGGGGGAAACCGCATCCTCTAAATCAAAAATTACCGCATCAGCACCCAGACAATTACCGTTAATCAGCATATTCGGTGTATTACCGGGCAGAAACAGCATACTACGGCGCATCAGCTCTCCCCCCTTCCCCGGACGATAGCAGTCTCTACCCGCGCCCGGATCACACATTCCAGCGCGCCCCGGTCAACCACCCGGACGCTGGCTTTTTCCACACCGCATTGGTCCAGAACTTCCTGCACCACACTGCGGATCTGCTCACCGAATTGTTCCTGCACCACAGACTCAAGCTGAATGCTCAAGCTTGCCGCAGGCTCGATCTCCACATACGCATCGCTGGATTCCATTGTACCGGCGGAAGCATTATTGATGATCTCCATGGTGTATGTATCTCCTTTCTTGCCGACGACAGCAGAAAAACCACAAATCGCCCTGTAACAACTTCGTTCATTGTATATCATTTATTGGCAGATTTCAATTCTTTTTTAAGTTTTTATTTGCAACTTGCCGCCAATGCTGTATAATGAACTTAACCACAGCACAAGAAAGGATTGTAATTATGGATGTTGAATTAACAGGCACCCTCCGGGGCGGTAAACGAGCCGCATGGGAATCTCTTTTAACCCGGGCTGGTCTGGAACCGGACGACCGGATCGAGTCCACCGTCCTTATTTGGGAGGGTGAGGATCTGATTGCCACCGGCTCCCGGCAAGACAATCTTCTCAAATGCATCGCTGTGGATGATATGCATCAAGGGGAGGGGCTTACGGCCACTGTGCTGACACAGCTTCGGCAGGACGCTTTCTGTCGGGGACTTAGCCATCTGTTCCTGTATACCAAGCCCCGGAACATAGATATGTTTCGCTCCCTGTTCTTTTATCCCATCGCTCAGACAGAGCAGGTCCTTCTGATGGAAAACAAAGCCCGGGGTATCGGAGATTTTCTGGACACCCTGCCTGTGTGTCATTCCGGGAGCACCATAGGTGCTGCGGTGATGAACTGCAACCCCTTCACCAAAGGCCACCGGTATCTGATTGAAACCGCCGCCGGGGAATGCGATCATCTGTATGTATTTGTCCTTTCTGAAGATAAAAGTACATTTTCTGCAGAAGACAGGATGGAGATGGTCAAACTGGGAACCGGAGATCTTCCAAACGTTACTGTTCTTCCAACCGGTCCTTATCTCATTTCCTCCGCCACCTTCCCCACCTATTTTCTCAAAGACCGGGACAGGGTAGAGCAGGTACATTGCCTTCTGGATATTGAGATCTTTTGCAATTACTTTGTTCCCAAATTTGACATCGCCCGTCGGTATGTAGGCACAGAACCTTTGTCCCCCATGACGGACCAGTACAATACCGCTTTACAGACCTACCTGCCGGAACGGGGCGTGGAACTGCGGCAGATTTCCCGACTGGAAACAGAAGGAACGCCTATCAGTGCAAGTGCCGTCCGGACATCCCTTGAAAATACAGAAACGCTAAACAAACTGTTACCCAAAACCACACTGGAATATCTAAAAAGTCATAACTTTTTGAAATAAGGAGGCATTTTTATGGAAAGCAGGCCCACCCATCTTCTGAGCAGCTACTACGCTCCCCGGGGAGCCCATCGTATGCACGCACTGGGACAGCAGATTGCACAGATATATTTAAGCCCCACAGATAAACTGATCGGTATTATCGGCGAGGCCGGCTCCGGTAAAAGTGCGCTGATCCGGGGTATGTTTCCCGGTCTGGAGCTGACCAATGACGATAACGGTGTATATATCCGTCCACTGCCCATTTTGGAACAGGACCGGGGTTTCGCCTTTTTCTCCCCCCATACCTATCATCTGGATGTCCGTTTTGAAAACGGCTTCACCCAGATGACCGAGTTAGCAGAAGCAATTTCCGAAGCGTTAGACAAAGGACGCCGGGTAGTGGTAGAGCATTTTGATCTGATCTACCCCATTCTGGGTGCCAATGCCAATCTTTTGATCGGCGTTGGTGAGCAGGTATTGGTCTCCCGACCCAACATTTTCGGACCGGAACCGGATGAGATCAAGGAAAGTGTTTATAGTTCCCTTCCCTACCGGTTGATGGCGCATACGGCGGAAGATATTTGCGGAATGTTTATTACCGATGAAGATAATGAACGCTGCGGTCATGCAGACCTGCGGCATGGATTTGCGATCACCTTCCCCGACACCAAGCCCAACATTGACATTGCTGAACTGGAAAAAAAGGTAAACGATATTATCTCTCAGGACCTGCCCGTTACATACGTAGACGACAATCATATCAGTATCGGCGACTGCGTACAGCTTTGCGACGGTCCCCGTGTCCATGTGCACCGCACCGGACAGATAGAGAACTTTCGGCTGATGAATCATTTTATCTACGACCGATTTAAAAAGCACTATGTGCTGGTAGGCTGCGTCGGCGAAAAATCCGACGAACTTTTGAAAAAGCTCGATATTACCCGCCAGCGTCCGGGTTGGGACTGATATGGAAGTCTGTTTACAGGATATTCTGGATGCTCGGGAAAAGCGGGTACAAACCCAGCACCGACTTTTAGCACAATATCAAAAGCCCTTGCTTTGCTTTACCATGAACATACCCGGTCCAGAAAAATTAAACCGGGATGTGAAGATTGGGTTTTTTATCGGAAACCGTTTATTGGCAAATGCTCTTAAGGGCTGCAAGGTTCTTCATAGGCAAATCCATACCGCACCCACCGGCTGTGAAGCATTCTATGTAGTAGATATGCCTGCCCGGGAACTGAAGCTTCGCGCCATGGAGGTTGAGGACACCGAGAGCATCGGACGACTGTTCGATATGGATGTTTTGGATGCAGACGGCAAAAAGCTGGATCGGGACACGCTGGGGTTTCCACGCAGAAAGTGTCTGATCTGCCAGAAGGATGCGGTAATATGCGCCGGCAGGCGTACCCACAGTGTAGATCAGTTACAGGGCAAAACCGGCTTTCTCCTATATTTGGCAGGCCGCCAGTATCTGGCAGAGTTCATCGCCGTCCGGGCATATCTGGCACTGACCCAAGAAGTCAGCGTTACCCCTAAGCCTGGACTTGTTGACAGAAACAATTCGGGTGCTCACCAAGATATGAACATTCGGCACTTCTTTGCCAGTGCCAACGCCCTGCGACCGTTCTTTTGCCGTTTTGCTGAGGAGGGGTATCTGACCCGGGACACAGATCCCAAAGAAACCTTTCGCCGCATCCGTCCCATTGGTAAGCTGGCAGAAAAGGCTATGTATGAGGCCACCGGTGGGGTGAATGTCCACAAGGGTGCCATCTTCAGTCTGGGCATTCTTTGTGCTGCCGCCGGCAGGCTGTCCCCAGAAAACTGGCAGCCGGAAATGCTCCTTTCCCTAAGTGCAGATATGACGCGAGGGGTAGTGGAATCGGACTTCTCCGGTATCACCACGGATAACGCCAAAACCGCCGGAGAGCGGCTTTACGCCCAATATGGTATCACCGGTGTCCGGGGGCAGGCAGAACAGGGCTTTCCTGCCGTCAGAGATACCGGGCTCCCAACCCTTCTCCGGGGTTTGAAAAAAGGGCTTTCTCTAAATGACGCTGGAGCCGTTGCTCTGCTGCATCTATTGGCCGCCACAGACGACACCAATCTAATCAGCCGCAGTAACCGGCAAACGCAGCTTGCGGTAAAAGCCCGGATTGCCGATCTTTTGGCGGCAGATCCATTCCCCCGGTTGGAGGAAATCCAGAAGTTGGATGGGGAGTTTATTGCACAAAACCTGTCTCCCGGAGGGAGCGCAGACCTTTTGGCACTCTGCTTCTTTCTGTTGTTTCTCTCCGGTGATGATGCAAAATGATTTTTAAAAACGCCCGGATATGAGAAGTGTTTCTCATATCC
>JAZRMP010000003.1:0-59079 GCA_045647705.1 Faecousia sp. | reverse complement strand
AAGGGTCAGTATATCCGCTCCTGCACCGTCGTTTCCACCATGGGCCCCGGTGTTAAGGTCAATACTACCAAGTACGCTTAATCAACGTTACAAAAATCCCTGATGCGTGAGCACCCTGGATTTTTTCAGCAGTTATCCAAGTGGAATATTATAATAATCAGCTATAGTCAAGGCACCCATTAACACAAACACAGCCACACCAATGATCCATGCCACAGTTTTAACAATTTTGAGTCCCTTTGCCTTTGCAGGGGGCAACTCCTTGGTAACAGAGTCCGGCAGCACACCTTCCGTCGGGACAAAGAAATTGCCTTCCTCTATCTTATTAACCTTCTGGATTGTCGGCGGATTAAAAAACGGATAACCCATAATGACACTCCTTTCTTTCATAAACAAAACATCCGAATTGCATCTTTCATTGGTTATTTAGTAGGGGGAAACGGCGTAGTCAGCGAAGAAGGACACGGCACACACCAGGATCAAACCGGCAGCCAGGATAGCACCGGCAATGACCAATGCTTTTTTCAGAGGACTGTAGGATTTGAAGCCGTCGCCGGTACTAATAACTGGCGTTGGGATAAAGTTATCAGTAGGCGTATCCGCAAAGGAGCATGGCTTTTCCTCGTCCCAAAGATGAGGGCGCTCATAAATCTGCACACCCTTGTTATGTTGCTCCTGGTCGCCGTCCATAGCTGCCTCGTAAGCATATCTGGCAACATCGTCAAATGGATTGCCAGAGCCTTCACCGTTATATTTTCCCATTGATAATAAGCTCCCTCAGATCATGGATTCAAAAAGCTGGTACGCCGGGGTACAGCACCCTGGGATAAGATGATTTCTACTATTTTCGTCTCGGGATCGTAGCTTACCGACAGACTCTTATACGATTGCCTATCTGCGTATATTTAGGCCGCAGGGGTGCCAAACAGGCTGTACTGCTTAGCTTTGACATTCTCATTTGGCATCATCCTTTCTGCTTTTCTTATATTTATCGTAGCACGGTTTTGTCAATTTGTATACATGGTATTATATACAAAGTATTCGATGCTGTTTTATTTATTTTAACCAAACAACTACACAATACCACAATCTATCTTTCATATACATACGAGAAAGCATCGTAACAAACTCGACATCGCATACAATTACTTCCCTTGACGCATTTGCCCACAAATGGTAAAATAGTGAAGAAATTTAACAAAAGAGGTTATCAACATGTACACAACTGCAAAAAAGCTGTCAATCTTTCTCTTTATCCTTGC
Source organism: Faecousia sp. (assembly GCA_045647705.1). Taxonomy (GTDB): domain Bacteria; phylum Bacillota; class Clostridia; order Oscillospirales; family Oscillospiraceae; genus Faecousia. Next base: position 57,817 of record JAZRMP010000003.1, on the reverse strand, counting down.
CATCATCAACATGGTATTTACTGCCCTCTGCCTATTAGAATTGACTCAGAAAGGTTTTGCTGAGTCATTTATCAAGACCTGTTACTACCTTACAGGTACCATAAGCCTGCTGCTTCTAACAGTTTCTAATCGCAGTATGTGCTCTGATTTGGAATTGGATTATGAGGTCAAGATTAAGCAAAACCGTGAACAAAACAAAAGACTTGCAGAACTGGAAGAAAAAATCAAAAAACTGCAAAATAACCCTTGACTTTTCTTTATATTATTGATACTATATCGAAGTTGCCAAAGACAGCAGGTGGGTTTCCCATAAATCCTGCCGAGGTGCGCTGATATGTTTTCTGCGTGTCTTCCTGTCTTTTGGCAGGAAGACTTTTATTTTTCGGAGGTGAAACACATGCCCAACGCAAAGGTTCTTGAGAGCAAGAAGGCTGTCGTTGAAGCCCTGTCCGCTAAGATCAAGGAAGCTACTTCCATTGTCTTTGTTGACTACAAGGGTATCACCGTCGCTCAGGATACCGATCTGCGTAAGCAGTTCCGTGATGCCGGTGTTGAGTACTCCGTTGTTAAGAACACCCTCACTCGTTTCGCAACCAAGGAGAATGGTTACGATTTCGATGAAGTTCTCAACGGCACTACCGCAATGGCCTGCACCACAGGCGATCCCATCGCACCCGCTCGTATTGTAGTGGAATTTGCCAAGAAGAACAAACTCCAGATGTCCATTAAGGGCGGTGTGGTAGAAGGCAGTGTCCTGTCTGCTGCACAGTTGAATGGCTTTGGCGAACTGCCCAGCAAGAATGCCCTGGTTGCTTCTGTCCTGGGTACCTTCCTGGCTCCCATCTCCAGCCTTGCATTCGTCCTGGATCAGGCTCGTATCAAGCTGGAAGAAGGCTTTGTACCCGCAGCCACAGCCCCCGCCCAGGAAGCACCTGCTGCTGAGGTCCCTGCCGAGGAAACTCCCGCTGAGGCTCCTGCCGAAGCTACCGAGTCTACCGAAGCTTAATTCATCCGTAATTTATCACACAACTACAAACATTTATATTTAGGAGGATTTTACAATGGCTAGTGAAAAAGTCACTGCTCTCGTTGAGGAAGTAAAGGGTCTGACCGTTCTGGAGCTGTCCGAGCTGGTCCACACCCTGGAGGAAGTTTTCGGCGTTTCCGCCGCCGCTGCTGCTGTTGCTGCTCCCGCCGCCGGCGGCGCTGCTGAGGCTGCTGAGGAGAAGACTGAGTTTGACGTTATCCTGAAGGATGCCGGCGCTTCCAAGCTGAACGTCATCAAGGTCGTCCGTGCTGTTACCGGTCTGGGTCTGAAGGACGCTAAGGATCTGGTTGACAACTGCCCCAAGACTCTGAAGGAAGCTGTTTCCAAGGAAGATGCAGAGAAGATGGTTGCCGAGCTGAAGGAAGCTGGCGCCGACGCAGAGATGAAGTAATTTTACTTTCCTTACACACCAAACAGCCGCCAGTAATGGCGGCTGTTTCCCTTCAAATTCTGCCTTTTTCTGGAGGTGCTTATGGATTCCATTGTTGCTTATTTCAACACCTTAGGCTTAGATCTTAACTCTTTTTGGAAAGCCGCATTAGTCTTGCTACTGGGCATATTGTTGCTGAGTGTTTTTGGCCGTTTTGTATTTGGAAAGCGTTCCGTTTTAAATCATGCGGTTTCCTCGGCTATCGGCATCTTGTTTATTTATGCTGTAACCGTGGTTTTGAGCAGCACAGGTACTCAGCTCAGTTCATTTGTCGCCCCCCTCCCCTTTGTTACCATTACCGGCGATCAGATGGCACTGTTTTCCTTCACGGGTGCACACTATACTGTCGTCTGCACAGAAATCCTAAGCATGATTATCCTTTCCTTTCTAGTCAATTTGGCTGATGGCTGGCTGCCTCGGGGTAAAAGCATCCTTGGCTGGGTTTTCTTCCGTTGTCTGACAGTGATCATCGGTTATCTGATGCACTTAGTAGTGGTGTGGTTGTTTTCCACTTACCTGCCCGAAGGTATCGTAACCTATGCACCAGCAGTTCTTCTTGGTCTGCTAATCATTTTGCTGCTTACCGGTGCTTTAAAGCTAATTGTCGGTGCACTTCTGGCAACAGTCAACCCCATTATTGGCGGTCTGTATACATTCTTCTTTGCAACTGTTATTGGCAAGCAGGTTACAAAGGCTGTATTGACCACCGCCATTCTCAGTGCCTTAATCATAGGTCTGCGATATGTAGGTGTCAGCGTTATCTCCATAGCTGGTGGAGCTTTGATAGCATACATTCCGATACTGATCGTATTGGTCGTGCTTTGGTATCTCGTCTGTCTCTTGTTTTAACAGCACACGCCCGCACCAACCTAGGTGCGGGTTTTTTATTTGACAATTTTTCTCCACATGGTATGATAAATACAGAATATTCTGGAGGTGGCAGACCCATGAGACGGATTCTGGCGATTCTTTTAGTCATAATGTTGATGTTAGGCATTGGGGCTTGCTCTATGAAAAGTGTTCCCAACCCCATGTCTTATCCCGACTACACCTTTGAACAAGCACCGGACACCGATCAACTCAGGCAAACTGCTGTTCGCGCAATGCGGGATATTTTGTCTATCCAATGGTTCACAAAGTTTTCCTATGAATACTACAAGTCCGGTCCCGTCAGCAACAAGCAGTTTAAATACGAGCCGGGCAACATCTATGCCGGTATTCTCTACTCCAACGCCAACGCCGGCCTGTTCCAGTTTTTGGAGTTTTACGACTCCCAGACTGGCACCTTCACCTACAATGACAGTGTTAATAAATTAAAAACCGACTTGGGTGTCTCCTGTGCAGATGCAGTTCTCTGGGCATGGTCTACCGTCTGCAACAGTATATCCGGTGGTTTTTATCCTAAGACCATGGTAATCATGAACGGTTATATCCCTGTAGGAAGCTATACATACGACCCGAACATCCAAGACTTCAATTATCTGCCGACCCTTAAAATCGTTGAACAAAATGGAAAGAACGTTATGTTTGAATCCTACGCACAGGTAAAGACCGCAGATGCTCTGACTACAAGCTCTGACAATCATGCTATGATGGCAATAGAGGATGCCCATGTGGTATACCTTGACGACGGGAGCATTGATGGAGAAAACAGCTTTGTGATGATCCAAGATCAGCGTGCAGGCGGAGACGCCTTGCAGCGCACAGATGAAAAAGGAAATACACTTAACTACAGTGGTCGGCTGGATGGCAAATTCTCCTTCGACAAGCTGTTTGACGAGCATTTCATACCCGTTACGGCTGCGGAATTTATCGGTCAGAAGGAATATGATAAGGCAGATGTTACTGTCAGCAACGACTGTAAAAGCCTTGTTGAATTGCAGAACGCCGTGGTGGAATCCAACTATCCCCTTGCAGTGTTGAATGTGATCGCAGAGCAAAACGGCGATCAAACCGTGATCCATCGGGAGCTGTTTAGCGGAACGGCTATGACCGGTGTTCCCAAATCTTATGATCTGGGCAAAATCAGCATGATTAAGAATCTGGAAAAAACCGATTACGGAATGTCAGGTACGACCATTAAAATCGAGGTAGTTTCTGCCACCGGAGAGCGGTTTATCCCCATTGAATTGACCATATAATTTAAGCCCCAATCCTTTGGCGGATTGGGGCTTAATATTATTGTGCATTTTCAATAGCAGAGATTACATCATTGACGCCGTCGGTATTGACAGTTTCCATCATGCCACTATCATAGCTCTGGGCGACCGTGGGATCAATCGGGAGTCTTGCCAGAACAGGTAAATTAAAGGCTTCCGCCACCTCATCCAGTCGGCTCTCACCAAACACCTGAATCCGTTTTCCACAGTCAGGGCATTCCAGATAGCTGTAATTTTCAACAAAGCCCAGAACGGGAATGTGCATCATATTCGCCATCTTTACAGCCTTGGCAACAATCATGGAAACGAGATCCTGGGGACTGGTTACAATCACAACGCCATCCACAGGCAAGCTCTGGAATACCGTTAGCGGCACATCTCCGGTTCCCGGAGGCATATCCACGAACATATAGTCTACATCATCCCAGATCACATCAGTCCAGAATTGCTTGACTGCGCCAGCAATCACAGGACCTCTCCAAACCACAGGATCCGTGTTGTTGTCCAGCAACAGGTTGATGGACATAACCTGGATACCGGTTGTAGTAACCGCAGGGTTAATTCCCTCCTCAGATGCCCCTTGGCATTCATTGACGCCAAAAGCCGTAGGGGCAGAAGGTCCAGTGATGTCTGCATCCAACACTGCTACACGTTTTCCTTTCCGGGACATAGCTACCGCCAACATGGAGGTAACAGTAGATTTACCTACGCCCCCCTTGCCGGACACAACAGCAATCACTTTCTTAACACTCGCCTTAGGATTCAGCTCCGCCAGCAGGCTTTCTGCCTTACGGTCGGCACAATCACTGCCGCAAGAAGAACAATTTCCGTTGCAGGAACTACTCATAATAACCACTCCTTATCTTGTCTTTCCATATTATAGGGCAAGCAGCAAACGGTGTCAACCGTTACTGCTGTGCATTATCCCACTGCTCCATCAACTCCAGGAGCACCGCTTCCTCCGCTTCCTTTTCCAGCAGAAGCCGGGTAAGCTCTTGATAATCCGCAGCCGCAGCCTCTATTCCAGCATCCAATTCGCCGATCCGTTTCTCCTGCTTTTCGATTTCCCGTTCCAGACGGCGTACCAGCTTTTCCGCGTCCTTGGTGCCGCCCTTCGGCTTCTCCTTCTTAGGCTTAGAGGCGGCTGCCACCATAGGGGCTTTCTGCATAGCCTCATGCTCCAGAATGGAACGATATTTGCCGTAAGCGCATTTGAAATCCCGGATCTGACCGTCCTCAAGATGCCAGATCCGCTCTGCAAATTTCTCAATAAAATACCGGTCATGGGAAACAAACAGAAGAACGCCTTCAAATTCCTCAATCGCCGCTTCTATCCACTCTCTGGATGCAATATCCAGATGGTTTGTAGGCTCGTCCAGAATTAGAAGATTAATCTTCTCATCCATGAGCATACACAGTCGCAATCTGGACTGTTCACCGCCGGATAGGTCCCCTACTCGCTTGAATACATCCTCACCATGGAACAGGAATGCTCCCAGCCTGTCCCGGGCTGTTTGGGGTGTGCAATTCTTTTCGTAGAGCATTGTATCGTAGAGACTTCGCTCCGGGTGGTCAAAATGGATGATCTGTGGCAAATACCCCCACTTTACCGTAGGACCAAAACGTATTTTACCTTGACAGTTCTCATCGCCCAAAAGGCACTTGATGAATGTGCTTTTACCCGTTCCGTTGTCGCCAAGAAGCGCGATTCGTTCGCTCCCCTCCACCTTCAGCTCCACGTCAGAAAACAGCACTCTCTCTCCAAAGGACTTCGACACATTCCTCATCTCAAAAACCATATCCCCGGAGAATTCTTTCTCCCCGAACGTGGCTTTCATCGTCTTCTCTTTGGTGGGACGCTTTGTTTTTTCTATCCTTTCCATTCTGTGCTGGATGGACATGGCACGGCGGTAAAGCGTACGGTTGTTGATCCCCCACCCTTTCATTCGCTCCACAGTATACCCCAACTGCTTCAGCTTTGCCTGCTCCTGCTCATACTGCTTTAGTTGCAGATTGAAACGGGCCTGTTTTTCTTCAATATAGAGGGAATAATTACCGGAATAAAGCTCCGCATGGCCATCGGCGATCTCAACGACCCGATCTGCCACCCTGTCCAGAAAATATCGGTCATGGGAAATGGTTAATACCGTTCCCTTAAAACTATTGATATATGTTTCCAGCCACTCTACACTGTGTAGGTCTAAATGGTTTGTGGGTTCATCCAAAAGCAAAATATCGGTCTGTTCCAGCAAAAGCCGAGCCAGGTTCATCCGGGTCTTTTCACCGCCGGACAGACTATTAAATGCCTGACGTCGCTGATCAGCCGTAATCCCAAGACCATTACTGATTTTATCCACCTGCACATCCATATCATACCCACCGCCGGATTGAAAACGATTGGTAAGATCATCATACCGGGCAAGCTGCTCACGCGTTGTCCCTGCCTCCATTTCCAGTTCCAACAGTTTCATTGTTTCCCGGATTCGGATCAACGGCGCAAATGCGCTGCGAAGTACGTCCTCAACAGTATATCCTTCAGGAAATCTTGGAATCTGGGAAATTAGTCCAAGTCGCTTATTCGGATTTACAAAAACTTCGCCATCATCGTAATCCATCTGTCCGGTCAGGATGTTGAAAAGGGTTGTCTTCCCACACCCATTCCGACCAAGAATGGCAACACACTCCCCCTCCTGGACTTCAAAGCTTAATCCATCCAGCAGGTTCTCACCAATGACAAAAAATTTGGTTAAGTTTTTGACAGAAATGTCTATCATTATCTTTCTCCAAAATCAGAGGGTATTTACAATATCACGTAATTGGTCAGCCGTGTAAAGAATGTTCAGTGCCTGTAGCATCGCGTTGCTGCTCATGTGCTCCGGCAACTCCAGTTTTCTCAGCAGTGCCAACCGTCTAAATCGGCTGTCCGGCGTACCGGATAATCCTAAACCATAAAGATCCGCCTTTGTAAGTGCCTCCTGTATTGCAGGAGCCGGTGTATCCTCAAAGGTCGCACCTGCCCGCTCCAAAGAATGCAGAATAATCTGGGGTGTCATTCCCTCGACTCCCAACTTCCCCTCTTTCCCGGGAACAGCCTTCCTTTTTTCCTTTCCAGGAACATCCGGAATATAGGCGTGTTTCAATTTTTCCGGGGCAATGGCACTTTTTAGATAATTACGAATTACAAAACCAGCACCATCTGAATCCGTAAATACAATCAATCCGCGTACCTCTGCAACCTTACGCAGCAATGCTAATAGATCGCGGTCATGCATAATGCCAAAGCCATTGGTCTGAAAAATCGGCGCATCCACCATTTGAGACAGGGTATTCTTATCGTACCGCCCCTCTACCACAATCGCCTCCCGAACTTTAACCATTGTGTGCCTCCTGTGCTAAACGCACAACAAGCACCTCCAGAAGCCGTTCAGGGTCGTCATAAGAGGTTTTCATTTGATAATCAGTTTCCATTATCAACTCCGATGCAACCGCGCAGAACCGAGCAGAGAACCTTCTGGCTGTTTCCATGGCTTTTCTGGCAGGATAATCCCGCATACCGGTAAGCCGCATCAGATCTGTTGCGTTCTTTCCATTATCCAGCAATGTTCTGGCTGTGCCAAGTCTTCGGAAATGCATTCCTACTGCACCAAGCACAGATAGTGGCTCCTGCTGCATCTTAAATAATTGGTTCAGCTTTTGCAGCGCCGCTCCGTGTTTCCCGACGCTAAGCAGATCTGTCATCTGAAAAGCCACCGCATCCATCACGGGTTCTGTAACCGCATCAACATCGCTTTTTACAATGGTTTCACTGTTGGAATAGGCACAAATCTTGGAAATCTCCCCTGCCAAGGCAGTCATGGTGCCACCGGTTATGTCGATCAGATAGCGGCATAGCTCCGGAGAAATCTGCTTTTGATTGGCAGCAAAATGGCGGCTGATCCAAGCAGTTAAATCCCTATACTCCTGCTTAGGAAACTCCACAATGTTCGCATGGGCATCAATGGTATCCCACAGTTTTTTCAGCCGCTTATCCGGTTTCCATGCAACGGTTTCAAAAGTAAACACTACTGTACAGTACTCCGGAATATCTTCCAACAGTCCAGACAGCCTTGTTCTGTCGTTTTCCGACAGCTTGAAAATATCAATGTCGTCCACCCACACAAATGTCTTTTCCGCCATCATAGGCAGACTCTCTACGCCGTCCGCCAGAGCAATCATATCAAAATTTTCCTTGGTGAGTTTATGGTAATTAAAGGATTCTGTCAGCTCATCCACCAAAAGGTTCTTTAACCGTTCAAGATAGTGATGAATCAAAAAGGATTCCTCGCCGTGGAAAATATACAAACGCTCTGCGCACTTATTCTTGAGCGCCGACTTGAGCTGCCCAAGCGCTTGCATTTGTTCATTTGCCACAGTCCTCACCCCCTAAAAGTAATGGTATGATCCAGGTCAGTACGCCAAATACTACAGCCATAGAGCTTCAACCGGTCAAGAAGTTCCTGTGCAGGATGCCCATAATAATTCTGTTCCCCCACAGAGATTACAACAATCTCAGGAGTAGTAGCATGAAGCAGTTCTATGCCTGTGGAATGCTTGGAACCATGATGTCCAGCTACCAGTATTTCCAGATCAGGAAGCTCAGAACCAGCCAACAGCGCACGCTCACCGGATATGCTTCGATCTCCGGTTATGAGTATATCACAGTTTTCGGTCTGAAACAAGATACATAGACCGCTTTCATTATCATCCTTTTCTTCTTTTCCGGCAAATAGTGTAATTTCTGTTTCGCCGGCATTCAAAACCATATCCTGCTTAACCAGGCAAACTGTATCTGCGTACATGGTCTCCAAATGCTGTCTGATCCCACTATCCGGATCAATATCCGGAATATACAGCATATCTGTCTGAACCCGGGTCAGCAGATGTACAGCACCGGCAGCATGATCTTCATCATAATGTGTTAGGATTAGCCCATCCAGTTTTGTTATCCCTTGGGAAAGTAGTTGGTGCGCCGCAGCGTCTGCCGCACCGGCAGGGTCGTCCCCACCGCAGTCCACCAAATAATTCCTTCCGTCGCACTGCCACAAAATACATTGACCCTGACCCACATCCAGAACAGTTATGCGGTACCGGTCGAGCCGTGGCTCGATACAAGATGCTGCCGTACTGATTACCAAACCAATAGCCATAACCGCAAATAAGATACCGGCACGCTTTCTCCTTGAAAGAAGAAACAACAAAAGCAACAGGTAACAGAATGCAAGCCAAATTACAATATAGATACTACAGGTATATACCGCAGAAAAGGAAGGTTTGGATAATAGCTCTGCCACAGACAGAACATAGCGTATGGGCCATGCAACCATCATCGCCAACACCTTAGCACCCGCAACCCAAAAAGTTCCCAGCAGGCACACCAACATGATTCCATAAAAAATGAAGGATACCACCCACAATGTCAAAAGATTGGTCAGTGGACCCACAATGCTGATCGAACCAAAATAATAGGCACACAGTGGTGTCGTAGCAATCATAGCGCAGAGGGTAACTGCAAAGGATGATACTATCCACTGCAAAAGGGATATACCAAACCGTTTCTTTTTCGATCCTCCAATCTTTTTTGTAAAATGATTATAGATTGGGCGATAGAACAGAAAAATACCCAACAGGCAGCCCACGGAAAGTTGAAAACTGACTGAGGTGATGGTCATTGGATTTACAACAAGCATTGCGAGCACTGCAAACGCCAACGCCGTGGGCGGGTCGTATTCCCTGTTCAATAACAGTGCCAGAATCATAAGTACCTGCATAATACAAGCCCGCACCACCGATGGGGTAAACCCTGCCACCGCCGCAAACAAAACCAACACCGGAACCCCTATAAGCGTGGTAATAATACGTTTTTTGCCACTGACCACGCAAATAAGAGAAAACAATATAGATATATGCAGACCGGATACAGCGATCACATGACGTATACCGCTAATCTTAAAAGCCGTATCCTGAGCATAGGTCAATTTACCGCTATCTCCCAAAAGCAAAGCTCTGGCAAAAGCTTCGGTATCATCCGGGAATGCAGTGTCCAGTATATCCGTAATCAAACGCCGCAGCCGAACAGCAAGAAAGCCGCCTATCTTTCCCTGGTTTTGGGTAATAACAGGATCATCTGAGATATACGCCAGGAGAAATATTCCCTTGCCCTGATGATGTGTTTGGGCTTGAATCGCCCCGAGTGTTGTCAGTCTTAGCCGAAACTCTCCCCGAATCACATCCCCGGGAGATAAGGATTTGCCCTCCGGAAGATACAACCGTACTTTATAAGTCTTTCCATCAAGCTGCATTTTCGCATCCGTTGCAACACCAAAGGTTGTTTCGTAGCTGTAATCAACTACCGTCGCCTCTGATACCACGGTCAATGTATCGTACTGCCTTGCATCATCCAAATAGAATGTATCAAAGCCCCAAAGCCAAAGGGCGCCTACAGAAAATCCAAGCAATATTACTGCCGTGATTTTACTCAACCATGTTCGTACAGAGAAAAGGCCAATGGCTGCCGCCAAAGCAAACATTGCCAACAAAGCAAAAAACACGCCCCACACCAACCATATCCCCACAATACAGGCGAGGGCAAACCCCACTGTAAACCACATCAAGCTACGCACAGCCATCCTCCTTTCACAAAAAGACGCTGCCCATAGGACAGCGTCTTATATATTACTGAACCTTAGAAGCTACAAAATCATCCACTAGCGCGAGGGCATCATCAATCTTGTTCGCATCCTTACCCCCGCCCATTGCGGAGTCAGGCTTACCGCCGCCGCTGCCACCGCAGGCAGTACACACAAGTTTGACCAATTCTCCTGCTTTCAAACCTTTGGAAACCGCCTCCTTGCCACAAACAGCCAAGAAAGTGATCTTCCCATCGTTAACAGAGGAAAGCACCGCGACCACGTCATCTGCCTTATCCCGCAAGGTATCGCCCATCTGACGAAGCTTTCCTGCATCAGCATCGGGCACGTTAGCAGTAATTACATGCAGACTACCCACAGTCCTGGCACCAAACAAAAACCGGTCAGCTTCGCCAGCCGTCTCTCTGGCTTTGAATGACTCAATGGACTTTTTAAGATTCTTGATCTCCTCTATCTGGCTCTCCAGTTTGTTTGCCAGATCCGCAGGCTTTGTTTTCAGAATTGCACAGGCATCATAGACGCGCTTACGGGCAAGCTCCATCTCCGCAAGGCAAGCCTTACCGGTAATTGCCTCAATACGGCGTACACCGGAAGCAACACTGCCCTCACTTTCAATGCGGAACGGTCCAATCTTTGCGGTATTGTCCAGATGTGTACCGCCGCAAAGTTCAACTGAGTAACCACCCATATTTACAACGCGAACGGTATCGCCATACTTTTCGCTGAACAACGCCGTTGCACCCATGGCCCTTGCTTCGTCAATAGGCATTTCCCGCACATCTACGCTATACCCTTCCAAAACAGCAGACTGTACGATTTCATCAATTTTGCTCAGTTCCTCCGGTGTAACTGCTGAATAGTGGCTAAAGTCAAACCGCAGACGATCGGGCTCAACCAAGGAGCCTGCCTGGTGGACATGGTCGCCCAGGACACTTTTCAATGCCTTTTGCAACAGATGTGTTGCAGAATGGGCACGCATAATTGCTTTACGACGCTCAACGTCAATCGCCGCACAGACAATATCGTCCACCTTAAGCATACCGCTTTCCATCACGCCACTATGCAGGTATCTGCCGCCCTTATCTTTCTGAACATCCGTAACTCTAAAACGGCTTTCCCCCATCATCAGCACACCATGGTCAGCAGTCTGACCACCCATTTCCGCATAAAAGGGGGTCTTATCCAGAACCACAATACCCCGTTCACCGCCGGCGATAGAACCGGTAACTTCCTCACCGACACACACTGCGGTAATCTTTGCTTCGCAATTATTCACTTCATAACCAACAAATCGGGTTGCAGTAACCTCCGAACCAAAATCGATACCAGCCCAGCCCAAATCGCCCAACGCCTTTCGTGCCTCACGGGCGCGGATGCGTTGTTCCTCGCGGCAGGCTGTAAAACGGTCCATATCCACAGTCATGCTTTCTTCTTCCAGCATTTCCACAGTCAGGTCAATAGGGAAACCATAGGTATCCGCCAGCAGGAAAGCATCCTCGCCGGAAAATACAGTCTCGCCCTTCGCCTTATGCTCAGTCAGCTTCTCTCCAAAGATTCGCATACCGGTGTCAATGGTGCGGGCAAAATTCTCCTCCTCGTTCTTTACCACCTGGATCACATGCTCTGCCCGCTCACTCAAATAGGTGTAGTGGCTGACATTTTCCTTAATAACCGTTTTCACTACTTCATACAGAAACGGCTTATTAACACCCAGCAGTTTTCCATGGCGGGCTGCCCGACGCAGCAGGCGGCGCAACACATAGCCCCGTCCTTCATTTGTGGGCTGTACCCCATCAGCAATCATAAAGGTAGAAGCCCGGATATGGTCCGTAATCACCCGCAGGCTCACATCCGTCTTAATGCTTTGACCGTAGGACGCACCGGTGATGGCAGTAACATGGTTAGTAATGTTCATGACGGTATCCACATCGAACAGGCTGTCCACATCTTGACAAGCCACTGCCAAACGCTCCAGGCCCATGCCGGTATCGATGTTCTTCTGAACCAACTCAGTATAGTTGCCCTGACCATCATTATCAAACTGGGAGAATACATTATTCCATACTTCCATATAACGGTCGCACTCACAACCTACCTTGCAGTCAGGACTGCCGCAGCCATACTTTTCGCCACGGTCATAGTAAACCTCACTACACGGACCACAAGGACCGGAACCATGCTCCCAAAAGTTATCTTCCTTACCGAAGCGGAAGATTCGTTCAGCAGCAATGCCAATCTCCTTATTCCATATCTGGAAAGCGTCTTCATCATTTTCATAGATGGACGGATACAGACGATCCTCTTCCAGGCCAACTACCTTGGTCAAAAACTCCCAGCACCAAGCAATCGCCTCATGTTTGAAGTAGTCGCCAAAAGAAAAGTTACCCAGCATTTCAAAATAGGTTCCATGGCGGGCAGTCTTGCCAATATTTTCAATATCGCCGGTACGGATACACTTCTGGCAGGTACATACCCTGCGGTGGGGTGGCTCCACCTCGCCCTTGAAATAGGGCTTCATAGGTGCCATGCCGGAGTTTATCAGCAACAGGGATGCATCGTTTTGAGGAATCAAAGAGAAGCTGGGAAGACGCAAATGGTCCTTACTTTCAAAGAAGGACAAAAACATCTCACGCAGCTCATTGACGCCGTATGCTTTTTTAGCCATTTGGAATTACCTCCATAAATAATTTACAAAAAAATAAACCCCGCCCACATATAGGGGCGAAGTCTCTCGCGGTACCACCCTAATTTATCCCAAGGGGACATCTTAGACGCTCTGTAACGGGAGCACCCGTCCCGGTCATCCCGGGCTGCTTGGAAGTGGCTTGCAGTGGTTCAACCGAGGGCTTTCACCAGTCCCCTCTCGCTTCTTGTGTCTCGGCACTGCTTGGCTTCCGCATCGCTTTTAAATATTGCTGTTATTTTATCACAAATGGAGAAAAAGTCAACTGTTTTACAAAAATACCGCCCGATTCACTCGGGCGGTAGGGTTAAATATTGGCACACAGCCATGCACGCATCTGTTCTCTCCCCTCTTGGCTCATAGGGAAGATACTTGTGCCTTCCATTTCACTTTTTTCATAACAGAAAGGACCGTGCCAGAATTCTGCCAGGATGCTGCTTTTTTCCATATCCACTTCCTTGGGATTCGTCTCACTTTTTACCACCTTGGGTTCGATGCGAAAGCGAAAGTCGCCGCAGGAGCCGGTGTATATATTCTTCATCGCAAACGTATGCAGCGTAGGAATAAACAGTTCCGCCATGGTCAATCCTCCATTAACGCTTCCATTTCATCCAGAAGCTGATCAAACAAAGACAACGCTTGCTCCACAGGTTCGGCGGTAGTCATGTCCACCCCTGCGCCCTTCAAAAGATCGATGGGGCTCTTAGAACAGCCGCCGGACAGGAATTCCAGATAATCCTTCACCGCACTCTCCCCTTCTGCTAAAATTCTGCGAGATAGTGCAATAGCTGCAGAATAGCCGGTAGCATACTGGAAGACATAATAATCATAGTAGAAATGGGGGATCCGTGCCCACTCTACAGCAATCTGGTCATCTACCACCATCTCCGGACCGTAATACTGCTCGTTCAAACGACGGTACTCCTCACACAAAGCATCGGCAGTAAGGGTCTTACCTTCGGAAACCAGTTTGCCAATGTTCAGTTCAAATTCGGCAAACATAGTCTGTCGGAACAGCGTGCCTTTGAACTGCTCCAGGAAGTGATTGATGAGATATGCCCGTTCCTTCCTGTCGGTAGTTCTTGCCAGCAGGTACTCCATCAGCAAAGCTTCATTACAAGTGGATGCCACCTCTGCCACAAAGATCACATAATTCGCATCTACCGGATTCTGGTGGGTATTGGACAGGTAGGAATGGAGGGCGTGGCCCATTTCGTGCGCCAAGGTAAACTGGCTGTCCAGATTATCGGTATGGTTCAAAAGAACATAAGGGTGAATCATGGCGCCGGCAGAATAGGCACCACTGCGCTTGCCCTCATTTGGGTAAACGTCAATCCATCGGCTTTCAAAGCCTTGCCGTAGGATCGCCCGGTATTCTTCGCCCAAAGGAGCAAGGGCTTCATAAACGGTCTCTTTTGCCTGTGTAAAAGAGATTTTTTTGTCTACGTCCTTCACAAGCGGAGCATAAATATCGTAGAAATGCAGCTCCTCCACACCCAGCAGTTTCTTACGCAGTCTCACATAACGGTGGAGCTTGTCCAAATTTCTATGCACCGTGTCAATGAGATTCAGGTACACAGATGTAGGAACATCCGTAGAATCCAGGGAGGCTTCAAAGGCATTTTGGTATTTTCTAGCCTCAGCAAAGAATTTTAATTGTTTATTCTGGGCATCCAGCAGTCCTGCTGCGGTATTCTTGAAGCCGGAGAACACAGAATAGAGATTTTCATAAGCACTCTTTCTAAGCTGACGGTCGGCGCTTTCCTGGCAAATACCAAAATTTGCCTGATTCAGAGGGTGTTTCTTTCCCTCCGCATCCACTGCGTCGGCAAATTGCATATCCGCATCGGTGAGCATGCCATAGACCTTGTTGGGTGCTTGGGCCATTTCCCCGGTGGATGCCAGCAGCTTTTCTTCCGCCGGGGAAAGAATGTGATCTCTCTTCCGGCGAAGGCTGGTGAGCATACGGCGATACCGCTCCAGTTGGGGACACTGTGCGTAAAATCCATTAAGCACTTCATCCGGGATCGCCATAATCTCCGGAGTTTCAAAACTGGTGGCGGCATCCATTGCCACTGCAACTGCAATAAATCTACCGGTCATTGCCTGGTACTCTGCTTTACGGGTGTCCTCATCCCCTTTGCGCATACAGTAGTTTGCAAGACGCCCGGCCTTTACGTTTGTCTGCTCCATGGCAGTTAAATAATCAAACAGAACCTGCCCGCTTTCTCCAAGGCGACCTGCGTAGCCGCAAAGGGTCTGCTTATCCGCTTCCAATGTGGAAAGTTCCTTTTCCCAAGCCTCGTCTGTAAGGTACAGATCCTCTATTGCCCAAGTGTCCTCAACAGGGATTTCCGAGCGTTGTCTGATTCTGTTCATTTCTTCCATAAATACCTCCGACGCCGTTTTTCTATAGTATATCACAATTCTCTTAAAAAGCAATCATCGCCCTTGCAAACAAACATGGTTTATGCTAGAGTATGGAAGGTGATGAATATGAAAAAACGACTGCGTGGCTGTGTATTTCTTCTCTTAGCCACGGTCATCTGGGGTTCTGCCTTTGTGTCTCAGAGCATCGGTATGGACCATATCGGTCCGTTTACCTTTCAAGCCGTTCGCTGCCTTCTGGCTGTGATTGGACTGCTTCCGGTAATACTGATTTCAGATGGGCTTAAAAAGGATGGGTTGAATTTCTGGAAACGCTGGGCAAATCTTAAACTCTGGAAGGCTGGCCTGTTGTGCGGCATTCCGCTATTTCTGGCTTGTAATCTGCAACAGGTGGGGCTTGTGGATACCGACGCAGGAAAATCCGGTTTTCTGACGGCTATGTATATTGTTATTGTCCCTGTATTCGGCATTTTTTTCAAAAAAAGACCAACCCTCATGGTTCCTATCAGTGTTACTCTGGCTGTAGCCGGGCTTTATTGTCTGAGCTGCGTTGGAGTTACCCAAATCAGCATTGGCGATCTGTTGACATTGTGCTGTGCCTTTATGTTTGCCACGCAAATCGTTCTGGTCGATAAATTCGCCACCGACACAGATGCCCTGCGACTGAATACCATCCAGGCACTGGTGTGCGCTGTCCTTTCCTCCGTGATTATGATATTTTACGAAACACCAACTTGGTCCGGTATCTCCGCCTGTTGGCTACCTTTGGCCCATACCGGTTTTCTGTCCATGGGGGCCGCCTATTCCCTGCAAATACTGGGACAGAAGGATTTAGATCCTACAGGTGCCTCACTGATTATGAGCCTGGAATCGGTATTTGCTGTCGTATTCGGCGCATTGATTCTCAAAGAAACCATGACCTCCTGGGAAACATTAGGCTGCATTTTGGTATTTATTGCAGTAATTCTTTCCCAAATACCTGTAAAGCAAAAAGTGCGTCCTTGAAGGACGCACTTTTCATTTCAAATCTGCCGCAATGAGCCGCTTCATTGCTTCAATGCCAACCGAAATGGCACCGGAAGTATCCTCGGTCATAGGTTGAGCAAATCCCGCCTTTTCCCGCTCCTGATTCCACACCACATGGAAACAGCTTCCGCACCGGACACCCAATGCAGAGGCGACCACAAACAGCGATGCGGATTCCATCTCACTGGCCTTCACGCCCAGCCGTTTCCAGCTTTCCCACTTTTGCAGCAATTCATAGGACACCGGAGATTTCTCCGGAGAATGCTGGCCATAGAAGGAATCTTTACATTGGACTACACCGGTATGCACCCGGTAGCCTAAATCCTCCCCCGCAGCCTTCAATGCTGTGGTAACAGAGAAATCCGGCACCGCAGGAAATTCCATCGGGGCATATTCCAAAGAAGTGTGCTCAAACCGGACCGCTCCGGTAGCAACCACCACATCTCCGGGCATAACATCCATAGCAATACCGCCGCATGTCCCAATACGGATAAAGGTATCCGCACCAATAGCGCTAAGCTCCTCCATAGCAATCGATGCAGAAGGACCGCCAATACCGGTAGAACAAACCGACACCTTCTCGCCGAGGAGTGTACCTGTATAGACATTGTACTCCCGGTTCATACCAATGTGCACCGGGTTGTCAAAATGTGCGGCAATGGCTTCACACCTGCCCGGGTCTCCCGGCAGAAAACAGTACCGCCCCACATCGCCTTCCTTACAATGAATATGAAACTGCATACCAATATTCTGCATTTTAAACCTCCTGGAACAAGCTCACTTGGTTTGTCTCCGGCAAACTGCCAAAGGCACCTGCATCTTTCAGCATTTGCATGTGGGTCTTAGAGACCTTGGGACAGGCAATGGCTACTTCTTCAATAGACAAAAAGTTTCTCCCTTCCCTGCCATGCATCAGATCCCAGGCAGCACTCTCCCCAAGGCCAGAAATCGCAACAAATGGCGGTCGAATCCTGCCATCTTCAATCATAAACTTTGTTGCATGGGACTTGTAAATATCCAAGGGAAGGAAATCTAAGCCCCGCAAATAAAACTCATAGACAACTTCCAATGTGGTCAGCAAATCCTGATCTTTGTCGGTGGCATTTTCATTTTCGTCAATGTCCTTGATGTTTGCCTTTACCGATTCCAGGCCGTTGGTCATCAGTAACGCATCAAAGCCACCCTTCTGGCTGCGGCGGTAAAAATATGCCGCATAAAATGCCAGAGGATAGTTAACCTTAAACCAAGCAATCCGGAATGCCATCATAACATAGGCCACCGCATGGGCTTTGGGGAATAGATACTTAATCTTTTTACAGGAACCAATATACCAGTCCGGCACACCTGCATCGATCATTTCCTGTTCCGCACCATCCGGCAGTCCTTTGCCTTTACGGACGGCTTCCATAATCTTAAAGGCACGCTTTTCCGGTATGCCGCAGGAGATCAGATAGATCATAATATCATCACGACAGCCGATGGTCTGATCCACCCGAGCTTTCCCGGAAACGATCAGATCTTTTGCGTTACCTAACCACACATCGGTACCGTGGGTATAACCGGAAATACGCACCAGAAAGTCAAACTTTTCTGGTTTGGTATCCAGAAGCACACCACGGGTAAACCGCGTATTGAACTCCGGCACTGCCACTGCGCCGGTGGGTCCCAGAATCGGATCATCCTCATATCCCAAAACCTTGGAGGATGTAAAAATGGACATAGTCGCCTTATCATCCAGAGGGATCGTTTTGGCATCTACGCCGGTCATATCTTCCATCATACGGATCATGGTGGGGTCATCGTGTCCCAGCATATCCAGTTTCAGAAGATTTTCCTCCATGGAGTGATATTCAAAATGGGTGGTGATTTGATCGGAATTGGGGTCATCCGCAGGGTGTTGGACCGGGCAAAAATCCCAAATCTCGTTTTCTTGAGGAATAACCACCAGACCGCCCGGGTGCTGACCGGTGGTACGGCGCACACCTACGCAACCGGTAGCAAGGCGGGCTTTCTCCGCATTGGATGCAGTCTCTCCCCGCTCCTCCAGATACTTTTTCACATAACCAAAAGCAGTTTTTTCTGCCACAGTACCCACAGTTCCCGCACGGAAAACATGAGATCTTCCAAACATTTCCGTACAGTAGGCATGGGCTCTTGCCTGGTACTCGCCAGAGAAGTTCAGGTCAATATCCGGAACCTTATCACCGCCGAAGCCAAGGAACGTTTCAAAGGGAATGTTGAAGCCTTCCTTAGCAAACGAGGTGCCGCATTTGGGGCAAACCGCGTCCGGAAGGTCCGCGCCGCACTCATACCCTTCCGGGATGTCAAAGGTGGTGTATTTACACTCCGGGTTGGGGCATCGGTAATGGGGCGGGAAGGAATTAACCTCCGTAATGCCCGACAAGTACGCCACAATAGACGACCCCACAGAGCCACGGGAACCCACCAGATAGCCATTCTCCAGAGAATTTTGCACCAACTTCTGGGCAGACATATAGATCACGTCGTAATGACAGTTAATAATGTCATTCAGTTCCGTTTCCACACGCTTTACCATCAGTTCCGGGGGATTTTCACCGTAAAGGCGGTGGAATTTGCCGTAAACCAAAGATTTCAGGTCCTCCACGGAATTTTCGATAGAGGGTGCAAACAGATTGTGGGGCACAGGGCGTACCGTTTCACACATATCGGTGATGAGATTGGGATTGGTAATCACAATCTCCCGTGCCTTATCCTGCCCCAGATAGGAAAATTCCTCCAGCATCTCATCGGTAGTACGGAAGTAAAGAGGTGTACCCTCACCGCCCTCGTCCAGATTCTTGGTGGATAACAGGATACGACGGAACACTTCGTCCTCGGGATTGAGAAAATGTACGTCTCCGGTGGCCACCACCATCTTTTTCATTTTCTCGCCCAATGCCACGATCCTGCGGTTAAAACGCCGCAGTTCTTCCTCATCCAAAGCGGTAGGTTCCTCCCCCTCCTTCTTTGGCGTGAGCATAAAACGGTTATTGCAGATAGGCTGGACCTCCAGATAATCGTAGAACGTCGCCAAACGGCACAGTTCTTCATCATCCCGGTCATTGATAACCGCCTGGAACAGTTCATTGTTCTCACAAGCAGAACCAATAATCAGTCCCTCCCGGTATTTCATAAGCTCAGACTTGAAAATGCGGGGAAACTTCTTGAAGAATTTTAGGTTAGATTCCGAGATCAGACGGTATAAATTTCTAAGGCCCAACTGATTTTTGGCAAACAGGACAATATGCTGACAACGCATAGTCTGTTGGCGGTGGGCAGGTCGCATGGGTGCAATTAAACGGTTAATATCTTGTATATCCTCCGCTCCCAACTCCTTCAACAAAGGAATCAGCGCGCCCATGATCTTTCCGCAAATCAGCGCATCGTCCCCCGCCCGGTGATGGTTGAAGTCCTCCAGGCCAAAATGCTTTGCCACAACATCCAGCGAGAATTTATTTAGTGCCGTCAGCAAATTCTGGGAAATTGTCAATGTATCCACGGATGTAAGTTCATAGGCAATCCCCTGCTTCTGGCAGGCGGTGCGGATAAAGGTAGTATCAAAATCCGCGTTATGAGCTACCAGCACACTTCCGCCCACAAATGCCAAAAATTCCGGCAAGGCTTTTTCGATAGAAGGTGCACCGGCAAGCATCTGGTCCGTAATGCCGGTCAGGTCAACAGTACGCTTTTCAAGAGGCATACCCGGATCCACAAAGGTCTGAAAACGATCAATCTCCTGTCCATCCTTTACACGGACAGCCCCGATCTCGATAATCTGATCCCGGCGAGCATAAAGGCCGGTGGTTTCCAAATCAAACGCTATGTACTCACCGTTAAGGGGTAGCTTTTGATTTCCACGAACCGCCACACGATCATCTACGTCATTGATATAATAGCCCTCGCAGCCGTACAGAATTTTAATATCCTCATCCGTGCCTGCTACCTTAGGTGCTCCGCTCCAATCCTCCACCGTGTGCAGAGCATCCGTAAAGGATTGGACACAGCCGTGGTCGGTAATCGCAACCGCCCGATGACCCCAGGCCGCTGCCTGCTTAATCGCTGCTTTAGTATTGGTAAGGGCATCCATATTGCTCATGGAGGTATGCAAATGCAGCTCCACACGCTTTTCACCATCTGCCATATCCAGCCGTTTGGGCATAGTGCCGGAAATAATCGACAAGGGTCGCAGCACCATTTCACCGGCATGGTTATCAAAAATAACTTTGCCCCTTACCTTCACAACACAGCCCGGCTTAATCTTTTCCAACAGGGGTTTTGCCAGCTTGTTTTCCATATATCTGCTGACACGGATGGAAGATGTATTATCCGTCATATCAAAATTGATGATCCATGCGTTACCTTTGGTATACTCCCGGTTGTCCACATTGAAGACGCGGCCTTCCACAATTACGATACCACTGTCAAGATTCAACGAACGAATCTGGTCCGCCCTACCCTTGAAAGATTTTCCCAGGATAGTATCCGCGTCCTCCGGTATAGGAGCCAGCTTGTCCACAGGCGCAGCCTTTGGCAAATTCTCGATGGCTTCTGCGCGCATTTTTGCCATTGCGTCAAACAAAGCTTGTCCCTCAAGATTTGCGCCGCAGCAGATCTCCACCTCTACATCGGCAGAAAACCGCTCTTTCAAGGCTCGCTTAACAGCAGGTACTTGCTCCAACAGCAGGCTCTTTCCATTAGCCTTAAGACCTATGGTAAGCTTGTTGCCTTCCCAGTCCCAGGTTGCACCGGCAAGTGAACCCCGGGTCATGGAGTTGGCAGAAACAAACAAATTCATCAATTCATCAGGCTCAACAGACGACAACTGATCCGCAGGGTGCACCGCATCAATAACAATGGTGCCAATGCCATAAAGCGCACTGATCTCAACCTCTGCCGTATGCAGATGCCGCAGAGGAATATATGTATCACTATGCAGCCGCACAGAGATCCTGCGGGCAGATTTGTCAATTTCCGCATCCAGAATCACGCTGCCGGAAAGCATAGAATACAGTGGCTCCGGCGGTTGATACTGGGCAAACATTTCAAAAAAGCCTATCTTTTGATGCATAATGCTCCTTACATCTGGTCAATTCTCTTTAGCAGTGCAGGCAAGAGCTCCTCGTACGGAAGCTTTGCTACCTGCTCCCCTTTTTCAAACAGCAGGCCGCAGCCATCGCCACCGGCAATGCCAATATCCGCCTCCCGGGCTTCTCCCGGGCCATTAACAACACACCCCATGACCGCTACAGTAATGGGCTTTTCGCAACCCTTCAGTGCTACATCCACTTGGTTTACCAAACCAATCAAGTCAATTTGGGTGCGTCCGCAGGTGGGACAGGAAATAATGTTGACACCGTCCTTACGCAAGCCGGCAGCCTTCAAAATATCCTTTGCCGCATAAACCTCTTCCAGAGGGTCATCCGTAAGACTCACACGAATGGTATCACCAATTCCGTCCAGCAAAAGCGCACCGATTCCCATCGCGGACTTCATAAGGCCCATATGCACCGGTCCGGTTTCCGTTACACCGATATGCAGGGGGTAATCGCACTTCTGACGAAACAGTCGTGCTGCTGCCACCATGGTAGGAACCGTAGAGGATTTCATCGACACGCAGGTATCATTGAAACCATACTTTTCCAACAGTTCTAAGTGCTCAAAGGCACTTTCCACCAGTGCCTCGGCTGTAGGATGCCCATATTTTTCCAGTAGTTTTTTATCCAGGCTCCCCCCGTTGACACCAATTCGAATTGGAATATTCCGTTCCTTACAAGCAGCAACTACAGCCTCCACCCGGTCCTCACCGCCAATATTGCCGGGGTTGATCCGAATCTTGGCCGCACCACCCTGTGCAGCAGCGATTGCCAACTTATAGTCAAAATGGATGTCTGCTACCAAAGGCAGTGGGGATATCCCACATAATTCACCAAAAGCCTCCGCTGCTGCCATGTTGGGCACAGCAAGCCGAACAATCTGGCAACCAGCAGTCGCTAATTGTTTAATTTGATTTAATGAACCGTCAATATCCGTAGTTTTGGTATTGAGCATGGACTGGATCACCACCGGTGCGCCACCGCCAATCCGAACACCGCCTACATTGATCTGTCGTGTCATGGGATTACCCCCTAAAAATGGTAAATATATCTTTAAACATAATAACAGCCATCAATCCCAGTAGCAGGACCATCCCTGCACCGTGAATATAGCCTTCATACTTAGGATTAATCTTTTTCTTTGTAACCGTTTCCACTGCCGTCGTCAGCAGCAGGGCAACCACTCTGCCCCCATCCAGAGCAGGGATGGGCAGCAAATTCATCACCGCCAGATTGATCGCTATAAAGCCTCCAAAATAGAGCATATTCAGTACTGCATCGCCGGCAGATTCCGACGCTTCTGCCGTTTGGGACATAATCTGAACAATTCCCACAGGACCGGACATATCCTTTAACCCCGCTTTGCCGGTCAGCAGCATTTGCAGGCTCAGGCGAACCGAGCGAACCGTATTAAGTGAACTGTTCCATGCATACTGGATTTTTGTCCCAAAATCTGCATCCACCAGAGTGAAATTCATACCATATAGCACCTGCTGATTGCCTTGTGTATCGGTGATCGGATGCTTTTCCATAAGAAAATCCTCCAGCACCACCTTTCTGCCGTCGCGCTTGACCACCAAGTCATGGGTATCCCCGGGATTCATTGCCAGCAACATGGAAAAATCAGACTGGACATAGACCCTCTCTCCATCCACCGCAAGAATCCGGTCGCCGACCTGCAACCCCTGTTCGCCGTCCACCGTGCAAAAGGACTCAAAACTCTCGATCACAGGTGCCACAAACCGCTTTGCGGGCATAAATACAATCAACATAATCAGTACGCCCGCAATAAAATTCATCGCAGCACCGGCAACCAGAATAATCAGTCGCTTCCACCATTTTGCAGCACCAAAGGAGTGGGGATTATCTGAGGCTTCGTCCTCCCCCTCCATTGCACAATAGCCACCGATGGGAATACAGCGAATAGAGTATAAGGTATTACCCACCTGTTTTTTAAAAATGGCAGGTCCCATAAATATGGCAAATTCATTGACCTGAACACCGGACAGCTTTGCTGCAGCAAAATGCCCAAACTCATGGATAAAAATCAGAAAGCTAAACAAAAGGACGGCAAAAATAATGCTCATGGTTATCCCCGTTTCAATCAAGAATTTACTGCCAGACGGGCAAGCCTGTCAGACTCCAGAATTTCCTCAAGGGAAGGCTCCTGGATAAAGGGTACAGAATCCACCGCTTTGGACACCCGATCATAAATATCATAAAA
Source organism: Faecousia sp. (assembly GCA_045647705.1). Lineage (GTDB taxonomy): Bacteria > Bacillota > Clostridia > Oscillospirales > Oscillospiraceae > Faecousia. Next base: position 34,059 of record JAZRMP010000003.1, on the reverse strand, counting down.
CCCGATCTGCCCCCGCAGGAATTGGGCAACGGCTTCCTCATTGGCACCGTTCATTACAGGACAAGCCGTTCCACCAGCCTTGGCGCAGGATCTGGCTAACGCAAGGCACGGGAATGCATCCGTATCCGGCTCCATAAAGGTAAGAGCACCGCATTTCGTCAAATCCAACGGATCAACAGGACATGCGGTTCGCTCCGGGTAAGTCATAGCAAGCTGGATAGGCAGCCGCATATCGGGGCTTCCCATCTGCGCCATTACTGCGCCATCCACAAACTCCACCATGCTATGCACAATACTCTGCCGGTGAATCACCACATCCACCTGCTCCAGAGGGAGGTTATATAGCCGCATAGCCTCAATCACTTCCAGGCCCTTGTTCATCAATGTAGCGCAGTCAATGGTAATTTTCTCGCCCATCTTCCAATTAGGGTGGCGCAATGCATCAGCTTTGGTAACCTGTTCCAGTTCTTTCCGATTCATCCCAAAGAAGGGACCGCCGGAACAGGTCAAGATCAATTTTCTAATCTCACAGGGGTCATTTAAACCCATAAGACACTGAAAAATCGCTGAATGCTCTGAATCCACAGGGATAATCTGCGCACCGTATTTCTTGGCTTCTGCCATGACCAGTTCACCGGCACAAACCAGGGTTTCCTTGTTGGCAAGACCAATCCGCTTCTTGGCACGAATGGCAGCAAGTGTAGGTTTAAGTCCCACCATGCCTACCACTGCAGTAATCACGCAATCTGCCCGGTCCATCGTGGCTGCTTGCACCAAACCTTCCTCTCCCCAGGCAATCTGGGTGGGAAGATCCCGGATCATAGCAGCTAGTTGCTGTGCAGCAGTCTCTGTTGCCATGACCGCCAATTCCGGACGGTATTTACGGCACTGAGCCGCCATGCGCTCGGCATTGGTGCCGGCTGTCAGCGCACAGACAGAAATATTCAGATTGTCAATAATGTCCAGGCTTTGCCGGCCAATGGATCCGGTAGAGCCCAGTATGCTTACACACTTTACCATAATTCACACCGCCAGGGGCAGCAACAGCAGAAGAATTTCCGCTAGTGGGCCCACTATCATCATAGAGTCAAAACGATCCAAAATTCCTCCATGTCCGGGAATCAGATTGCCATAGTCCTTAATTCCGGTCTGGCGCTTAATCACACTAAAGCAAAGATCGCCAAACACCGCGCCGACAGAACCAAGCACACCATACAGGATCCCAAGAAGGTAATTCATCTTCATTTGGAAGAACACGTCCAGTACCAGGCAATAAATTACCATGCCAACTACTGCGCCCAACACACCGCCAACCACACCTTCAACTGTCTTTTTAGGACTAATCACAGGTGCCAGCTTGTGCTTGCCAAAATTAAGCCCGGCAAAATAGGCTCCGGTATCCGACAAAAAAGCGATGACAAAGGGAATCAGAATAAACAGCCTGCCTTTTTCGCCACTGTGTATCCGTACCAAGGATGCCAGCAGAAGTGGTAACAAAATTCCTGCCGCTAAGCACACTGTAACCTTTACAAAGGATAATTTCATTTCAGAGAGCATCATCTGGGCAAACAAAAGAACCCAGAATACCAGTATGCCCACCATAAGCCAGGCATAACCGAGCCCCACGCCGCACCAAAGGACACACCAAAAGGCCGATGCCATGGAGTACATAACAAGACGCAGATCCTTGACTATACCGGTACCTATCAAAAGCTCATAAGCAGCTAAAGCGGCCATAAGTCCAAACAAAATCGCCGTAACGAATTTGGGAGCTGCCAGAACCACAACCAACAGCAGTGGCAGCAGTGCTGCCGCCGCAATCACACGGATCTTCACAGCTTATACACCTCCAAACCGGCGGTTGCGCCGATGGTATTCTTCGATTGCCGCATCCAAATCTCCGGTAGAAAAATCCGGCCAGAGAACGTCCATAAACACGTACTCCGAGTATGCTGACTGCCAGAGAAGAAAATTACTTGTACGCATTTCACCGGATGGGCGTATAATCAGCTCAGGGTCGGGCACATCCCGGGAATAAAGATAGCCGGAAAACAATTCTTCCGTCAATTCCTCAGGGGAATACTTTCCTTCTGCTACATCTCTGGCAAATGCCTGGGATGCTTTTACGATCTCATCCCTACCCCCGTAGTTCAGACAAAAATTCACCTGCACATCTGCAAATTCCGCAGATTGACGTTCCGCATCAAGGCAAAGCTTCCGCAGCTCCGTACTCAGACGGCTTAGGTCTCCGAAAAAACGGAAACGGACATGGTTCTTCTCCATATCACGCAATGCTTCCCGCAAATAATTGCCCAACAGTTTCATAATCGCCCCCACCTCATCGGCAGAGCGTTTCCAGTTTTCTGTGGAGAAGGCATAAACTGTCAAATACGAAATACCCCGTTCCCGGCAATAGTTGGCTATTCGCCGAAATGTTTCGGCACCGGCTGCATGTCCCGCCGTTCTGGGTAGTCCTCGTTTCTTCGCCCAGCGACCATTTCCATCCATAATAATGGCAATATGCCGGGGTACAGGATTGTTATTCTGTTCTTTTTCGGAATATGGCATAGGAAACTCCTCTGTATAGTAGCATATTGGGGGCGCAAGCGCCCCCAATGATATTAAATGGACATCAGTTCCTTTTCCTTAGCGGCAAGTGCCTCGTCTGCTTTCTTGGTAAACTTGTCAAGAAGATCCTGTAGGTCCTTCTCAGCCTTTTTCTGCTCGTCCTCAGTAATCTGGGAGTCCTTCTTCAGCTTCTTAACATAGTCCATGCCGTCTCTGCGGATATTCCGCATGGCTACCTTGGCTTCTTCTGCATACTTTTTGACTTGCTTGGTCAGTTCCTTACGGCGCTCCTCCGTCAGTTGGGGGAAGATAAGGCGAATCACCTTTCCGTCATTTTGGGGATTGATGCCCAGATCACTGGACTGGATCGCCTTCTGTATCTCCTTGAGCAAATTGGTATCCCAGGGTTGGATCACCAAAGTACGAGCATCGGGTGTGGAAATAGTAGCAACACCGTTAAGCGGTGTCTCACTGCCATAATATTCAACAGTGATTCGGTCCAGAACCTTTGCATTGGCACGGCCAGCACGGACGGCACCAAATTCCTCCGCCAGATGATCCAAAGCCTTTTCCATTCTTCTGCTATAATCGCTAAAATCAACACTCATATCTAAAACCTCCAATTTATTAATTACTGACAGTGGTTCCGATCTTTTCACCGCGAACCACGCGGATAATACTGTTCTGCTCTGCCAGACCAAAGCAAACCATGGGCACATCGTTGTCCATAGCCAGTGCCATTGCGGTAGTGTCGGTAGCCTTAAGCCCCTTTTCCAACACTTCATTGTAGGTCAAATGGTCAAACTTCACAGCCGTGGGGTCTTTCTTGGGGTCAGCAGAATAGATACCATCAATGTTCTTTGCCATTAGGATCGCATCCGCCTCAATCTCCACGCCACGGAGTACTGCACCGGTATCGGTAGAGAAATAGGGATTACCGGTACCTGCTGCAAACAGGACCACTTTCCCTTCATTTAAATAGCGGTTAGCGGTATCTCTGGTAAAATACTCTGCAAACTTGTGGATTTCAACTGCCGTAAGTACACGAGCCTCCATGCCATGCTCCTCTAAAGCATCTGCCACAGCAATGGCATTCATTACCGTTGCCAGCATACCCATGGCATCCGCATGCGAGCGCTGCATTTTGCCTTCGCCGTTTTTTACGCCACGCCAAAAATTGCCGCCACCGATCACTAGTCCAACCTGCACACCCATATCCACGCAGGTTTTAATAGAATCACAAACAGCATTGATTTTACCAAAGTCCAGACCGAAGCCATCGCCTTGCTCAGTTTTTTGACCAAGAGCTTCTCCGCTAATCTTCAGCAGAATGCGCCTGTATTTGATCTCAGACAATGAAACCACTCCTCTCTAACTTCGTCTATTTTATAATAAGATGGGCAAATTGACAACAGAAATTTTTAAATTTATCAAATTGTTTTTCCAAAATTCACAACTGTTTATATTCATACAGAATATTCCTGATTTTCGGTTGCAAAAATAAACCGGATAGGTTATAATATTTGCAAATTTTGCAAAAAGAGAGGATGAGGAAGATGGCTGAAATTGCTGAAAGCAAGAATTTCATCCACACCTTTATTGAAGAAGATATTGCCGAGGGTGGACGCTATGCCGGTCAAACCGTGCACACCCGGTTCCCGCCGGAGCCAAACGGCTACCTGCATATCGGTCATTGCAAAGCTGTGATCATCGACTTCGGCACAGCAGAGAAATTTGGTGGCCTTTGCAACCTGCGTATGGACGACACAAACCCTACAAAAGAGGATGTAGAGTTTGTGGAGGCCATCAAGGAAGATATTCACTGGTTAGGTTTTGACTGGGGCGACCGTTTCTACTACGGCTCTGACTATTTTGAAAAGGACTACGAATACGCTGTAGAACTGATAAAGAAGGGTCTGGCTTATGTGTGTGAGCTTACACCCGAGCAGGCAAAGGAAATGCGCGGCGATCTGACCACACCTGCCACCTCCCCTTTCAGGGACCGCCCCATTGAAGAAAGTCTGGACCTGTTTGCACGGATGCGTGCCGGTGAGTTTGAAGACAACAAATATACCCTGCGTGCCAAGATTGATCTTGCCTCCGGCAACTTCAATATGCGTGATCCGGTAATCTATCGGATTCGCCACATGCATCATCACCGTCAAGGCGACAAGTGGTGCATTTATCCCATGTACGACTTTGCTCACCCCATCCAGGATGCCCTGGAGGGCATCACCCATAGTCTGTGCTCTCTGGAATTTGAAAACCATCGCCCCCTGTACAACTGGGTGGTGGAAAATGTGTCCGTTCCCCATCGTCCCCGGCAAATCGAATTTGCCCGTCTGGGTATTGACCACACAGTGCTGTCCAAGCGCAAACTCAGGGCGTTGGTGGAGAACGGCTATGTTTCGGGTTGGGATGATCCTCGGATGCCTACCCTCTGCGGTCTGCGCCGTCGGGGCTACACCCCTACCGCCATCCGAAACTTCTGTGATCGTGTAGGTGTTGCCAAATCCCCCAACACCATCGAGTTTGGTTTTCTGGAGTACTGCTTACGGGAGGATCTGAATGAAACCGCCCAGCGAGTAATGGCTGTTTTGAAGCCCATCAAGCTAACCATCACCAATTACCCCGAAGGACAGTCCGAGGTGTTTGATGTAGAGAACAATCCCAACGACCCTGAAGCCGGTTTCCGTCAGGTAACTTTCTCCCGGAATCTGTGGATTGAAAGCGACGACTTTTTGGCAGAGCCTGTACCCAAATACAAGCGCCTTTTCCCGGGCGGACCGGAGTGCCGTTTGAAGGGTGCATATCTGATTACCTGCACCGGCTGCGTAACTGATGACCAGGGGAATGTTGTAGAGGTTTTGGCAACCTACGATCCCAACTCCCGGGGCGGTGATCCCGCCGACGGCCGAAAGGTCAAGGGTGCTACCATTCATTGGGTAGATGCGGACAACTGTGCCGATGCGGAAGTTCGTCAGTACAGCAATCTGTTTGATGATCCTGATCCCGATGCCGCAGGCAAAGACTTCATAGCCTGTCTGAACCCCAACTCTCTGGAAGTTCTTACCGGCTGCAAAGTAGAGATGAGCCTGAAGAACGCCAAGGCACCGGCTTCCTATCAGTTCATGCGTCTGGGCTACTTCTGCCCCGACAGCAAGGACTGCACCCCCGAGCATCTGGTGTTTAACCGCAGCGTCAGTCTGAAGGACAGCTATAAGCCCAGCAAATAAACTAAAATTCTTGGTGCACACAGTGCACCGCGAATTTGTTATTCTTCAAACAACTTCGCCACACGCTTCATCATATCCCGAATAGGCAAGTCATACGGACACCGGCTTTCACAGATCCCACAGCCGACACAGTCAGATGCTTTTTTCTCCAATCCGTTATAGCGCTTCTGTGCCCAATCTTTAAGGTTATAGCGGGTATAATACCCCTCTAACAAAAACTGTGTATAGATAGAGATCCCTGCGGCACAGGGCGCACAGTAATTGCATCGACGGCAAAACTGCGCTCCCAGACTTTCACGAACGAATTGTATCTTCTCCATCTCATCTTCAGACAGGGATGCGGTATTATCTACAGCCGCAATATTTTCCTCAACCTCCGATACCGTCGCCATTCCAGGAATCACCACAGTTACATCCGGGTTGTTGGCAATAAAGCGCAGTGCCAGGGTTGCATCATCAATCGCTCCGCCAGCAAGGGGCTTCATGTCAATAAATCCAATATTACGCCGGCTGCATACCCGAATCAGATCCTCCGCCTGCGTCTCTACCAAATTATATGGAAACATGATGGTTTCCACCCAGTCAAAGTCCACAGCCTTACAAAACAGTTCCACAGGATGCAAAGTCAGTCCAATATGTCCGATTTTCCCTGCTGCCTTAGCCTCCACCAATGCTTCCAGCGCACCGCCGGGTGCCTGTACCTGGTCTAACTCCTCCCCGGTTGGATTGTGAATCTGGTAAAGGTCTATGTAGTCCGTCCGTAAGTTCTTAAGGCTTATGTCAATATCCGCAGCCATTGTCTCCTTGGTGCGGGCCATACTCTTTGTAGCCAGAATAAAATCCTTTCGGATCCCCTCCAGACCGTAGCCAATGTACTCCTCGCTAACTGTATAGCCCCGGGCAGTATCAATATAATTTACACCTGCTTCATGGAGCTTGTGGAGCAGTATTTTTGTCCCTTCCGCATCGATCCGTTGAATGGGAATACCGCCAAAACCCATGCGGGAAACCCTGAGACCCGTCTTTCCCAGAACTCTATACTGCATTATTTATTATCCTTCATCTGTGCTTGCAGGTGCATGGACAGCACTGCAAGAGAGGTTGCCATATTTTCATTTTGTACCAGAATACCCGCAGGAACATCCAAATGGGTAGGCGCAAAATTCCAAACCGCCTTGATACCGCACTGGATCAGTCGGTTGCATACATCCTGTGCATATTTAGAAGGCACCGTGATGATACCCATAAGAACTTTGTTGGTACGGCAGAAAGATTCTATCTGCTCCATAGGGTAGATAGGCTTTCCATCCTCTGCTTCCTCGGATATGTCAGCTTCATCAAAAGCAGCAAGAATATTCAGGCCGTAGGCACTGAAACCACTGTAACTCAACAACGCCCGTCCCAATTTTCCCGCACCGACCAATATTGCATCGGTGGTATTGTCATATCCCAGGAACTGGCTGATGTCTTCGATCAAACTCTCCCGCAGATAGCCAATTTTAGGACGACCGCCATCAGAGACTTGTGCCAAGTCCTTTCGTACCTGAACTTCACCCATACCAAGGGCATTTGCCAGTGCTGTTGCAGAAATATACGGCATTGTTCCTTCCGGGATGCTTTTAAGATATGACAGGTATCCGGGTAGACGCTTCAAAACAGATTTGGAAATTTCTTTACGCATAACACTACGCTCCTTATTATTCGATACAAAATTATATCGATACACTTTTTTATCGATTATAACAAAGGGTAGCTTAATATTCAAGTAAAATTTTTCCGTTTCTATACACAACTTGTCTGACGAAGAATCTCCTTTCGCAGCCGAAGCATGATGCGCTTCTCTAATCTGGAGATATATGACTGGGAGATTCCCATTTTCTGTGCCACCTCCTTTTGGGTCAGCTCTTGTTGTCCCTCCAACCCAAAACGCATTACTACGATCTCCCGTTCTCTGGCTGGAAGTTCCTTTACCGCCCGTCGCAGAAGACACAGGTCCACATCATCTTCCAAGGGCCGCAAGATCATATCCTCATCCGTCCCCAAAATATCTGACAGCAGCAGCTCATTCCCATCGTAATCCATATTTATGGGCTCATCCAGTGATATTTCCGTCTTTTGGTTTGCTATTTTCCGTATATGCATTAAAATCTCATTTTCAATACATCGGGACGCATAGGTAGCAAGTTTAATATTTTTATCCCGCCGGTATGTACCAATTGCTTTAATCAAGCCGATCGTGCCAATAGAAATCAGATCTTCAAGATTGACGCCCGTATTCTCAAACCGCCGAGCAATAAATACTACCAAACGCAAATTACGTTCAATCAAAAGCTGCTTAGCGTTTTCATCCTCTTGTTCCAGTGCCTCCAATGCCTGTTGCTCCTCTTCCCCCTTTAGTGGCGGCGGCAATACATCGCTTCCCCCGATATAATAAACTTCTTTGGGTTGCAGCAAGCCTAATTTAATCAAAAATGCAGTCAGTCTCCCAGTCATACTACTCCTCCTGTCAATGCTTGATATGCCCCTTCCCTGCTTAGCCCATCCGGCGAAAACGCAACCAAGGAGCTTCCTTTCCAGTTTCCAATCCTCACATCCTGAACCCGCAATGCCAGCAGCAAACCAGCCGACTGACCTACTGCCCGGTAAGGAATTAACCGCAACCCCGGAATCAGCTCCTGCGCCATGGCACTTGCCGGACTGCGAAGCTGCTGCGGAGTCAGCCCTGTAAGCTCTTGTGCTGTATTGGCATCCACGATCAGCACCGGTCTACCAGTTATCGGGTCCCGCAGACCATTCCCTGTATCTTCCAGTGCGGTCAAGTGAATATGCTTTCCATTGTAAAGCAGGTCCACCGGGACATAGGAAACGGCACCAATTTTGTCCCGGAATCCCACAAAACACATAAAGAAAATCACCATTGTTGCTGCCAATAAGGACAAAAAGCCTCCAGCACCTAATCCCAGTGCAACGCCACCCAGCGCCATACTTAGAAGCACAAAGACCACGCAACGGCGCAAAGCGCTTTTTGATATACCAAACGCAATACACCCCATTATTCCCAGGCACACACAACGCCACAACATATTCCCCAAAAAGGAAATTCTCGGCACAAGGCATAAGCCACTGTAAATCCCCCCCAACGACGCCGCCAGTGCCCCTCTGCCCCATCCGGGTGAATATCCACACAAACGATTGGTTCCAAGAAGCAGAAGATAATCTATAAAAAAATTCAGCAAACATACCAAATCAGCGTATACTGTCATTCTGCACCTCCCGTTCATTAACCATGTCTCCAGTATACCTGCGGCAATTAAAAAATTCCGTCATTTCCACACCGTATCTTTATCGCAAGAATCGGCCTGTCCCGTAATTGCTTCTGCACAGCATTCCCGGTAAACAAAAAATGCGGCAGCCGATTTTCTCAGCTGCCGCTTGATTCTGTCGATATATTACGTTCAACAGATCGAATATTTTTTTCTGCTTTAAATCTGGGGATCATAACCTCATGGGAACACCCCAGACAACGAAGCCGAAAATCCGCGCCAACACGCAGGACCTTCCACCGCTTTTCGCCACAAGGGTGGGGTTTCTTCATTACAAGGGTATCCCCCAACCGAATATCCATATCAGCCATCCCCCTTGATCCGGTCCCAGTACTGCTTTGCAGCCTGTTCCAGTTTATTCTCACCATAGGCGTAGTATTTTGTACCTACCAAGTCATCGGGCAGATATTGCTGCTCAACCCATTGGTTGGGATAATCGTGGGGGTATTTATATCCTTGCTCCCGTTCTTGGGTAAAAGTATCTGCGTGAAAATTCTGAAGGTGTCTGGGAAAATCTCCACCTCTGCCCTTCCGCACATCCTCCATAGCCATATCCAGTGCCAGATGACCAGTATTGGATTTGGGAGACGTTGCCATCAGCACCGCCGCATCCCCCAAAGGAATCCGCGCTTCCGGCATACCCAGTTTCAGTGCCATGTCCACACAGGCATTGACGATTGGTATAATCATAGGATAGGCAAGCCCCACATCCTCTGCCGCGATCACCATTAACCTACGGCAGGCGGACTGCATCTGTCCAGCCTCCAGCAATCGGGCAAGGTAGTGAACTGCTGCATCCGGGTCCGACCCTCGGATGCTCTTTTGCAGAGCAGACAGAAGGTCGTAGTAATTATCCCCATCCCTGTCAGCCCGCAGAGCACTTTTCTGTGTAACTGCCTTAGCATCCTCCAGAGACAGAATCAGTTGCTCTCCATCAGGCACCCCAGCAGAAAACAGCACCTCCACGGCGTTCATAGCCTTACGCAAATCACCGCCACAGGCTCCTGCAATATACTCCAGAGCACCCGCCTCCGGTTGCGCCTGTAGTGCAGTACGTTCCTCTAAAAATGCAACCGCCCGCCTTACCGCATGCAAAGCTGCCTGTGCGGAAATTTGCTTAAACTCAAACACAGTAGAGCGGCTCAGAATCGCATTAAATACATAGAAATAAGGATTCTCTGTGGTAGAGGCTATCAGAGTTATTTTACCGTTTTCAATGTATTCCAGCAGCGATTGCTGCTGCTTTTTGTTAAAGGACTGGATCTCATCCAGATATAGAAGCACACCGTTAGGTGCCATAAAGGTGTCTAGCTGTGCAACAATATTCTTAATATCCCCAGTGGACGCTGTGGTGGCATTGAGCTGATACAGGGTCCGGTTGGTCTGCTTTGCAATAATATTGGCAACAGTTGTTTTTCCGGTTCCACTGGGACCGTAGAAAATCATATTAGGAATATTTCCGGACTCCACAAGTCGGCGCAGTACAGCACCTTTTCCCAGAATATGTTCCTGACCAAAGACCTCATCCAGCGTCTGGGGACGCAAAAGGTCTGCAAGGGGCTGATACATACGCGGCTCCTTTCTCTCTAAAATGTCGCAACGTCCTCCCGGGCAGGTTCAGCTTTCTCTACACGCACAGCAGTCAGAACAGGGCCAATTTCGCCCTTATAAAGAGGGTGCTTTTCTGCGGAAACGGTTGCGGTAACTGCAACCCAGTCCCGGCTTACTAACCCAGATGCACCCGGATAACGGCAGGGAATGCCGCAAAACTGAATATCATCAGCACAGCAGGTCATAACAAACCTGCCCGGGGCAAACATATCTTCCTTACTGCGGCGCAGCATTGCTACCTGCCCTTTGAAACAGACAGTCTTACCATCATATTTATGGGATTCTTCCGTTACATCCCGATACCACAGTGCATAATCCTCGTCATTGATCATAATGACCGGTGCATTGATGTCAAAAGGCAATGGGTCCTCTTGGTCATCAAAAGCTGTAGAGCCGTCCGTATAGTCATACAGAATATCAATCCTGCGATTTGCCGCTCTGGCCAATTTGTGCAGTGCCTGCGTATCTGCACCAGGCTCCAGGCGGTTAAACACCACCATCTGTCCTCCGACCAGCTTATCCATTACAAGGTTTCGCATATTTGCATTATATGCCATAATAGTGGTGGCATCTGCAAACATAACCTCTTGGGCAACCACCCAACCATCCGGGAATCGACTGTAAAGGTCGCCGACCATCTGCATGCCGTTCAGCTCCGCAACCACACGCTGCGACCGGTATTTCTTTTGCAGAGCCTGTAGCTCCTTAGCTGTAACCGTTTCCTGGTCAAGCACCTCAAGATAAACATTCTGGTGAGGATAGGTCGAGAAATCGTATTCCTCTTCTCCTTCCTCAAACACCAGCAGCAAAGTCCGTTCACCGGCATTGAACCGGGGGTCCTCCAGCGTTTCTTGAATAAATTTGGTTTTACCGGAATCCAAAAAACCGGTAAATACATATACAGGAATCTGGATCATCGCTCACACCCCAAACAGTTCGGCAATGTGGTGCGCATCCAGCTCAGAACCAATTACACAGAGCTTGCCGGTAACCGCAGCACTGCCACTGCGGACATTGTGCTCACCGGGAACATAGTCGAAATGAATCCATGTCCCATCCTGTGCAGGTATAATGCCCTTCGCCCGAAGAATGAAGCCATACTCCCGTGTGTCTAACTTTTTGAGAATATCCCCGATCTGCTCAACTGTGAACTTCTTTGCTGTCTCAACACCCCAGGAGGTGAACACCTCATCGGCATGATGATGGTGATGCTCGTGATCGTGGCCGCAACAGCAATGCTCATCATGGTCGTGATGATGGTGATCCTTGTGGTCGTGGCCGCAGCAGCAATGCTCATCATGGTCATGATGATGGTGATGCTCGTGGTCATGGCCACAACTGCAGTGATCATCATGGTCATGATGATGGTGATGCGTGTGCTCGTGTTCGTGGCCACAGCAGCAGTGTTCATCGTGGTCGTGATGATGGTGATGCGCATGCTCTAACTGTGCCAGTTCATGGGCAATCGACGCCTTTCCTTCCATTGCCTCGACCAGTTGCTCGCCGGAAAGATCGTTCCAAGGGGTGGTAACAATAGTAGCATCGGCGTTGTGTTCCCGAAGCATCGCAACAGCCTTGTCCAGCTTATCCTGGGGAACAGCATCGGTTCTGGAAAGAACAATCGTGGAAGCCGTTTCGATTTGGTTATTGTAGAACTCACCAAAATTCTTCATATATACCTTAACCTTGCCGGCATCCACAACTGCAACTGTATAGCCTAAGGTAACGGTATCGCTTGTTACCTTATGAACCGCCGCAATCACGTCCGACAGCTTCCCCACACCGGAAGGTTCAATTACAATCCGGTCGGGATTGTACTGATCGATAACCTGCGTCAGTGCCTTTCCAAAGTCACCTACCAAACTACAACAAATACAGCCGGAGTTCATTTCCGTAATGTTGATACCAGCATCCTGGAGAAAACCTCCATCAATTCCAATTTCACCAAACTCATTTTCAATGAGGACCAGTTTTTGACCACAGTAGCTTTCAGAGATCATCTTTTTGATAAGCGTGGTCTTTCCTGCGCCCAAAAAGCCTGAATAAATGTCGATTTTTGTCATATTTTACGCACCTTCTGTACAAAATATTTCAGTTTATTATAACACCAAATCAGAAAGAACACAAGACAAATTAATCGACCGCTTCGACACATTTTACTTGTTTCTTACCATACGGGCAAGATATTGTAATATTGGCGGACATTCTCCCCGAATGCGACAACCGCCAAAGCCGCCGCTGCGTCTCTCCCACGCAGTGGCGGCCTATTGTATTCATTATGAAACCGGTATCAGCAGAATCTGGTCTGTCCCCGGCGGATTCTGCAATCCATTTGCCTTTAGGATTGCCTCCACTGTGGAACCGGTTTGCTTTGCGACTTCCCACAGAGAATCCTCTCCTGCCCGTCTGAGAATGAGGCTGGGACGACCGGGGTCCGGCTCTACTTCCTCACCAACAGTCATACCGTTCATAACAGGAATCCCCTGCGCCGCATGAGACTGAACTTGCAGTGTCATGTCTGTGCGCATATTACCGCTTCCGTTACCCATACCAAATTGAGGCTTACCCAACGGCTGTGCCCACACATCCACTCTTGTGTCTGGGTCCGCATACATTGACCACTCATTTTCCCATCGATGAGTCGTACACCGAAGCTGCTCCTGGTGATCATACCCAAGAACTTGAAATGTTCCCCCCAATTCGGCAGTAACACGATCTCCCGACCTGTGAAGCTTTGGAACATCCCCATAGAAGCATACATCAACCGGCCGTAACATCTCCATCTTTACGGACTGTTCCGCTACGACCGATTCCTTACGGTCATCCAAAACCACCGGCATCTGCAGCCCGGAGATATAGGGTGTGATCTGTCGAACGGGGCTATAGGCATCTTCCGTCAGTTGGATCATTGTCTGCTCTGAAAGAACATACTGCGCGGTGATACCAGCACTTAGATTTAAATTCTCCTCTTCCCCACGATCCAACTCCAACCCTGTTACTGCCAGCCAGATCCGTGCTGTGGCATCGGAGTCGTACTCTCTATCCAACTCAGCATACTGAGAAAAAGGTAACTCTAATTCCCAGCTTTGCAGTTGTCCCTGTGCATCTAAATACATTATGGATAGCGTCGCAACCCCACGGATAACCAGTTTATCCGTAACAACTTTTGTCTCTAAAATTTCCGGACGCAATGCGTACCGAATCAGCTTGCTGATTCCAGGGACTGACGCAGGCAGGGAGAACACCTCCTCTAATGCAAACGCCTTTTCTCCCGCCTCCTTAGGTATCATCATCGGATAAGTATTGGTCAAAACCTGTATATCCTCCGGAAGCTGATCCGGTGTGCTGATTTCCATATCCTCTGAAACAAAGGCCTCAACAGCCATCGCAACGGAAGCCCTAACCATTAGTTTTCGAGCCGAGAGCAATCTTGCATCCACACCGCGCAATATAGGCAAAACACAGATTGCCCCATCCCTTTGGGTGTCAGGGATGTCTACCCTTATTTGGAATGGCAGCCAACTTTCCACACACTGGGGCTCTCCCCCATCCTCCGGCATATACAGCGTCCAAACCATAACGCCCCCGGACACGCCCACACTTCCGGAATGCCATTCCTTTGACCGTATCAATATCTGCCCCCAGCTTGCAAGGACGCTACCAATATCCGGCATTCCGTCCGTAATGCGAACTTCCTGGGTTTCTTCCTGGGGCTGTGTCTCCCGTGCCACAGTATGCAAACACGGAAGCAGTGTTTTATTAAACTGCACTTCCACACGAATCACTCCTTTTCTACTGCATTATATTCACACCGGGACAAGTATATGCCTACTTTTTCCGGACGACCCCACAACCGATGAATATAACACAAAAGCCAAGGCAGTGGCCCCAAAACCCACTTTCTAACCATAGGCCGATCAAAAGTCCTATGCCAAAAGCCAGCAGCATACATCCCCATAGCTGATTGTGTCGGCACATAAAAACACCCCCCGCATAATACTATGCAGGGAGTGTTATGAACTTAACCACCAAGGTACGCCTTACGAACCTCGTCGCTCTTAGCCAGTTCCGCGCCTGTACCACTTAGGGTAATGGAGCCGGTCTCCAGAACATAGGCTCGGTCGGCAATTTCCAGTGCCTTGCTGGCATTCTGTTCCACCAAAAGAATGGTAGTGCCTGCGGCATGGAGTTCTTTAATAATATCAAAAATCTGATCCACAAGAATTGGGGCCAGGCCCATGGAAGGCTCATCCAGCATCAAAAGCTTGGGACGGATCATAAGCGCACGGCTCATTGCCAGCATCTGCTGCTCACCGCCAGAAAGCGTACCGGCAATCTGACTGCGCCGCTCTGCCAGCCGGGGGAACAGATCGAATACGTACTCCAAGTCTTCCTTGAACTGCTGCTGATTGCCCACGGTATAAGCACCCATCATCAAATTTTCATACACAGACAACTCTTGGAAAATGCGACGGCCTTCCGGCACCTGAGTCATGCCCATCTGCACGATCTTATGGCAGGGCACCTTAGTAATATCCTTCCCATCAAAGATCACACTTCCGCCTTTTTTGGGAATCAGACCTACCACACTTTGCATCATGGTGGTCTTGCCGGCACCGTTTGCACCGATCAAGGAAACGATCTCACCTTCGTTGACCTCAAAACTGATTCCCTTTAGCGCACAGATCACGCCATAGTAAACTTCCAGATTTTTAACTTCCAGCATCGCCATAGCATTAACCTCCGATATATGCTTTGATCACTTCGGGATCCTGCAGCGCTGCCTTGGTCTCGCCTTGGGCCAGCGTGGTGCCAAAGTTCAGAACTGTCAGTTCATCACACAGACCGGACACAAACTTCATATCATGCTCAATGAGCAAAATTGTAACATTGAACTGCTCCCGAATCAGACGGATAATATCCATCAGTTCCTGGGTCTCATGCGGGTTCATACCTGCAGCCGGTTCGTCCAGGCATAACAGCTTAGGATTGGTTGCCAAAGCCCGGGCGATTTCTAGCTTACGCTGCTTGCCATAAGGTAGGTTGCAGGCCAAGTTATTCCGCTCTTCCAGCAGTCCAACAACATCTAAAATTTCCTTAGCCCTCTGACGCATAGCTTTTTCCACTTTAAAATGTCGGGGAAGACGGAACAAACTGGTGAACATGCCGCACTTATATTCCGGTTGATTGTGAAGTCCCACCATAACGTTACGGATCACTGTCATATTATTAAACAGGCGGATATTCTGGAAAGTACGCGCGATACCCTTATGATTGATAGTCTCCTGACTTTTGCCGGTCAGATTCTCACCATTGAGATAGAATGCGCCGGTAGTAGGCTTGTAAACGCCGGTGATCATGTTAAACACCGTGGTCTTACCGGCACCGTTAGGACCCACCAAACCGTAAAGTTGCTTTTCCTTGATCTCAAGGCTCAGATTCTGAACCGCTTTCAAACCGCCAAAGGAGATGCCAAGGTTTTCTATTTTCAATACGGTCTCAGCCATTATTTCTCCTCCTTCCATTGCTTGTCAGGTGTATAGGGAGATTGAGGCTGGAGATCTACGGACAGCACCTCATCCACCATGATCTTGGTGGGCACCCGGTCCCACTTTGCCTCATCATCATGGACCTTGGCAGGGTTGTGATGACTTAGTCTGCGCAGCAGATTCTTAATACTGACCTTCTCTCGGAAGCTCTTGAGCGCGGGCGCATTTCTGTAAATCACCAATCCGATCAGAATCAGCGCATACAGCATATCCTTCAGAACTGCCATGTTGCCTGTCAGTTGCTTTTGCAGGAAGGAGTCAAGAACAACCACAGCAGTTGCCGCAATCAAGCTGCCGCCAATGTTGCCCATACCGCCTAAGACGACCATTACAAGGATCTGAATGGAATAGTTGTAGTCAAATTTTTTAGAGTCAACGCTAAACTGACTGTAGCTGAACAGAACACCGGCAATACCGGCAAAGAAAGCAGACAGCGTAAACACCATCAGCTTGTACTTAGTTACATTGATACCGGTAGCTCTTGCAGCAATTTCACTGTCGCGGATAGAGGTTACTGCGCGACCGTGCTTAGAACGGATAAAATTCTGAATAGCAATCACCGTAATCATCGCCAAAATGAAACCAATGATAAACAGGCTGTTACGGTCATAGCGAGGGGTGTTCATAGCCAGCGTGCCGCCAAACATTTCCGCAGGCGCATTACGGAACAGAGAACGGACGATCTCGCCGAAGGCCAGTGTAACGATTGCCAGATAGTCGCCTCTTAACCGCAGGGCAGGCAAACCAATGATCACGCCGCAGATGGCAGCCGCAATACCACCAACCACCAGACAAACCAGCATGATCAGCAGTTCATTACCGCCCAACGCGCCGGCATCGGTAAGGATCACAGACAACTTTCCGCCGATAAATGCGCCAACGCACATAAAGCCGGCTTGACCCAAGGACAACTCACCCAAGAATCCCACCACCAAGCACAGAGAGGCAGCCAGGATCATAGCAATAGTAGCACTTTCCAACTGCAACAACGTGGAGAAAGACAACCGCTTCATATTTGCAAGGACTGTGAACAAAATCGTGCAGAATATCAGAACGATATACGTGCTATATTGCTTCCACTTTATATTTTTCATCATACCTTTTCCCTCCTCTTTTTACCCAAAATGCCGGAGGGCCGCACCAACAGGATCACGATCAGGATTGAAAATTCAATGGCATCGGTATAAGGAGCCATGACAGAGCTGGTTTGGGCAAAGGCTTCCACAACACCCATCAGAATGCCGCCCAGCATAGCACCGGGAATAGAGCCGATGCCGCCGATAACAGCCGCAGTAAAGGCTTTGATACCGGGCATAGCACCCATACTGGGCTCTACGTTGAAGGTCTTAAGTACCATAAAGAAGCCAGCAAACGCTGCCAGGGCAGAACCGATAGCAAATGTAATCGTGATAATAAAGTTCACATTGATACCCATTAACTGGGCAGCGCTCTTATCCTCAGATACAGCGATCATCGCCCGGCCGGTGCGGGTGTACTTCACAAACAAGCTCAGTGCCACCATGATTACAGCAGAACAAAGCAACGTTACCAGTGTATAGGTAGAAACATTCACAGAACCAATAGCAATGCTGCCAAGGTTCAGCATATCTACGGGTTGTGTGGCAGAACCAAAGATGATCTGTGCCAAGGACTGGAGCAATTTACTCATACCGATAGCGGTAATCAGAACCGCCAGTGGAGAGGCGCCTCGGAGCGGCTTATACGCCAGCTTCTCGATGGTCATACCAATAATTGCGCAACAGACAACCGCCAACAGCAGTGCCAGCAGTGGATGCATACCCATCATGGTAGAGGCCATAAACAACGTATATCCACCAACCATGATCACATCGCCATGAGCAAAGTTCAGCATCTTAGCAATACCGTAAACCATGGTATAACCCAAAGCGATCATGGCATAGGTACTGCCTGCACTAAGTCCATTTAACAGTATTTCTATAAATTTCATACGATCAAACCTTTTTATGAATAAAGTACGATTTGCCGACGACCGGAATCGTCGGCAAATCTACTATTCAGAATTATTCGTTAGCTTCCTTCAGTGTGTACTTAGAAGCAATCTTGTTAACCTTGCCGTTCTCGTACCAGGTGATGTTGGAACCGGTAGCACCTTCAGCAAAGCTGTAATCGCCGGTGAACTTCGCCTTCAGCATTTCGCACAGATCAGATGCAGTAATGGAAGGTGTTACATCCTTACCCTCTTCGACCAGTTCCTTCATAGCACCGTAGAGAGCGTAAATGCAGTCGTATGCAGAGGCGCCAAACTGGTTCAGAGTGTCAGTATCATACTTTTCGGTATACTTTTTGATAAACTCAGCAGCCTTGCCCTCGGTGGAGTTGGCATCGAAGTGGCTCAGCATAGAAACTTCCTGGGTAATGGTAGTCAGATCCATTTCGCCTGCCAGGCCGTCAAAGCCGTCGCAACCGTAGTAGATAGCGTCTGCTGCCATCTCATCCTTAGCTTGCTTCATGAAGATAGCGGCAGGCTGATAGTAGATAGGCATGAAGATGAAGGTGCAGTCCTTCAACTGTGTGATCTGTGCAGAGAAATCGGTGGCGTTGGCATCTGTAAACTGGGTCTCAACAATAGCGATGTCCTTGTTCAGATTTGCAGTAAAGTTCTTGTAGATGCCATCGGAGTAAGGATCATCAGACTTAAAGAACACGCCGATTTTCTCCAGCCCCAGAGTGTTAACATACTCAGCAGCAACCTTACCCTGATCACCGTCAGCAAAACACATCTGGAAACCATTGTCAAACTCGGGAATGTCGTCGCCGGAAGCAGAGGGAGTCAGGAAGAACAGATTGTCCTGCTTGGACAGGTTCTTAAACTCAATACCGGGCTTGGTAGTAACAGTGCCCAGAGAAACATGGACGCCCTTTTCCAGCAAAGTAGCATAGTTTGTTGCCACCTTGGTGGGGTCGTGCTGATCATCGGTAGCAATCAGCTTAAACTTATAACCGTTCAGGCCGCCGGCTGCATTGATCTCATCGATCGCCATCTGTGCGGAGTTCTGCACAGCAACACCATAAACGGCAGCTCCGCCGGTTAGAGGACCGGACATACCAATCACGAACTCACCAGTACCGCCGTCTTCGCCAGTACCAGAGTTGTTTGCAGGTGCACAGGCAGCAAACAGGGTAGCTACCATCATGACAGCCAACAAAATAGCAAGTAACTTTTTCATAACTTGGGTCTCCCTTTCATTCATATACTTGAATATTTACTGATTCCTTTGGAAAAGGAATCAAACGATGTGGATATTGTATCTCACTGGCGCACATTTGTCAACCACAAAAATACACAATTCCCATTTTTTCTAAAATTCCTTTTTGTTCAATCCGCACAACAAGTCTATCAACCATCCATCTCTGCTTTGCAGGCAGCCAATACTTTGGACAAAATCGGCACACAAACCTCACTGCCGTAGCCACCATCCTCCACCGCAATCACAAAAGCCAGTGGATAGGCTTCATCAGAAACAAACCCGGCAATCATTGCGTTGGGTTTTTTATCGCCACCAACTTCTGCCGTACCGGTCTTCGCACAAACCGTTAGACCGGGAAAATTCTCACTGCCGTATTTATCTGTAACATTAAATGCCATATATTCCCGCAGAATTTCAGCAGTGGCCGCAGACATAATCCGTTCACCACTCTGCTTGTGTGCATTGTAGCTACTAATGCCATCAGAGGCGATCCGCCCAACCAGATAAGGCTGAACGCCTTTCCCTCCTCCGGCAACAGAGCCAACAAAATTCAAAAAGGCGCAGGGATTTACCAAATTCGTATACTGCCCTACACTGCTCCATGCAACATCTGCTTCTTCAGCATCCGTCAGATCAAAATTACCCTCGGCAGTAATAATGCCATCAAACATGACAGGCTCGGTGATCCCAAACTGCTCCACATACCGGGTCAAGGTTTGGGCGCCAAGTTGCAGTGCGATCTCTGCAAAGGCACAGTTGCAGGAGTTGCGAAACGCTGTTTTTAAATCCTGCTCCCAGTGGGTACCATCGCAAATAATTCTTGTGTTGCCGATTTTGCTGCTTCCACGGCAAACGAAAGTCTGCTGGGTAATATCCGGAATTGTCTCAATCGCCGCAGCAAGCGTTACAATCTTAAATATAGAACCGGGAACATAGGAAGATTGGGTAAATCGATTGACATACAGACCCTCATATCTACCCTGAGAATCTTCATCAATGTCCGGCGCATGGTCCGGGTCGTAAGTCGGTGTGGTAACGGCACAGAGCAGTTCACCGGTTTTATAGTTATATACTCCCACTGTGCCCTTATAATCCCCCAACGCCGCCAGTGCCGTAGCCTGAAGCTGTGCCGACAGTGTCAGCTTTGCCACGCCACCTTTGCCGGCATAGGAATAGACACCATTCAGAAGGTCAAAGCCCGCCAGTTCCGACGCATAAGTGGACAGTGCCGGTGCACTGATATTCCCTTTTCTGTCCCCCAGCCAATGAACTGTGGACATCCGGATTTTTTCCTCTTCGGCGTAATTTCTGGAGCCGCTCATATCCAACAGCAATATACCATTTCGATCGGTTACTGTTCCGCAGCCGATATTGCTGCCGTTATATACATGGGGTGAGCCGGCAAAGATCACCCACTCCCCTGCGGAAAACACATACTCACAGAGGAAGAACACAAAGCCTGCCAGAAGTAGCAGCACCAACACAATGGCAATCCCCGCACGACCTGCAACTCTATTCATCCTCCTCGCCTCCATTCTTTGGCAGACGCACCGCGAAGCTGGCGTTTTGCCGGGTATCCGCCGCTTTCATAAACGCCAGCAACCCCCAGGAACAGATCATACTGGAACCGCCATTGGATAAGAATGGGAAGGTAACACCGGTCAGTGGTAGCACATCGACCGTTCCCAGAGCATTTAGAATCACCTGGACCACCATAATACTGGCAGCAGTGCAGGCACCGATGGTATAAAAGCTGCTGCGTCCCACTACTGCAGAACGTACACAGAACACCGTCAAGGCCATAATGCTGAGCACTGCCAGGATCAGCATAATCAGTCCCCACTCCTCGCAAATAGTAGCAACTGCCACATCCGAATCCGCAGCAAATACATTCTTCATCCAGCCCCTACCGGCACCAAGACCAAGCAAGCCTCCGGAAGCCATGCACATCAGTGCCCGTGTCTGCTGATAACCACCATCCAGAGGGACCTCCCAAATATGCCTCCAGGAAGAGAATCTGCGAAGGGCATGAGGTGCAATCTTTAACGCCACCACGCCGGCAAATCCCAAACTGGTACAAGCCAAGGCTATCGTACCCACATTACCCGAACGCATATAGGCGATTACCAAAAATGCACAGAAGAAGATAAGTGCCGTACCAAAATCATTCATCAATGCCAAACATCCACAAACAACCACAGAATAGGCGATGAAAAGAAACAAATTTCTCTTGGTTAGAATTTGCTCCATGGCAGATGCGCCCACATAGACGAAACAGACCTTACTCAACTCCGAGGGCTGCAACGACAAAGAACCAATCACCAACCAGTTCCTGGCACCATAATATTCCTTGCCAAATACAAGGGTTATCAGCAAAAAACCTATACCTGCCACGGCTGCAATGTTGCGAAAAGCCTTGGCCCGGTCCATATCCCGCAGAGACCAGCCAACGGTTAAGAACAGCACCAGCCCCAAACCAATGGCGATCAACTGTTTTAGTGTTTCCTCCGGTGCCACTGTTGAAATCACCGACATACCCATTGTGCACAGGAAGAAAGCAACCGTCTCAATTTCAAAAGAGGTGCGGCGGATACAGATATAGAACAGCAGCAAAAGCCATTGCATCAGCATGATGCCGCCAAAGCCTATGACAATATTCTGTACTGTCTCCACATTTCCCCCCAGCAAAAACGCCATGCAGCACAGAAGCTGGAACACAGAGAGCAGAAGAACATTTACAAAACTGCTCAAAACGGATGCGGCTTTGGTACGGAGCTGTGCAAGTCTTTGCTCCTGTCTCTTGGATATAGGCTGAAGAGACATCTCCACGCCGCCTATGGTAATTATATCCTCAGGCTTCAGTGCCCGGATACGCACCTTTTTTCCGTTTACGATGGTGCCATCCTTAGAGTCGGCATCTGCAACCGTCCAGCTACCGTCATCATAGCGGGTTAAAACACAATGGTTTCTGGACACTGTGGGAAAGTCAATAATAATATCGCTGCGCCTGGATCTGCCAACAACATTTTCCCAATGGGTAATCGGCAATTTTTTGCCGTTAGAAAGACACAGCCAAGCCCATATCTCTGGCTCCCGCCGGAAGGTCATCAGAGGCTTAATGCACCGAAGTAGCAGTATTGCTGTCAGAACAGGGGCGACCCAACGCAGGATCGCGTTAAACATATTAATATAGATCGGATCTGCGTTTACAAACGCGGTAACGAAATCCACGCTGCCACCTCCTTATCCTAAAGAATATTTAAGCCTCCATCTCACGCAAGAGCGCAATCTCCCGGGCATAACCGGGTAATTCATTAGGCGTCTCCAATATCATCGGCAGCTTTCTTAGTAACGGATGATTGACAACCGCCCGAAATGCTTCCAATCCTAGACATCCCTGGCCAAGCAATTCATGTCTGTCTTTATGGCTGGCAAAAGGATTCTTGGAATCATTCAGATGCAGGGCAAGAAGCCTGTCCAGACCAATCACACGGTCAAACTCTGCCAAGACACCGTCCAGGTCATTGACAATATCATAGCCTGCGTCATGCACATGGCAGGTATCCAGGCACACACCAACTTGCGCGCTGCCCACACCGTCTATAATTGCCTTCAACTCCTCAAACCTGCCGCCAATCTCACTGCCCTTTCCTGCCATCGTCTCCAATAACACTGTAACCGGATACCCGGGAGCTAATGCCTGTTTCAGTGCATCACATATCTGGGATATACCGATATCCGTCCCCTGTCCCACATGGCTGCCCGGATGGAAGTTATAGTAGTTTCCGGGAAGTGCCGCCATACGGCGCAGATCATCGCAAAGGACTTCTGCGGCAAAGGCTCTGGCACCTGCCTCGGCGGTACATAGATTCATAGTATAGGCACCGTGGGCAACCAGAGGCCCAAAATCCCACTCATTCAATGCCTGAACTGCACGCTGGCAATCCAATGGGTCTTCTTTTTTCGCCTTGCTGCCCCTGGGATTGCGTGTAAAAAAGGCAAACGTATTTGCCCCAATGGACCGGGCGGTCTTTACCATTTCCAAATTTCCCGCACCGGCAGAAAGATGACATCCAATATAAAGCATCCGTTTCACTCCTTTGTTCTATACCTTATCACATTCTTACAGAAAAATCAATTTCTCTATTCCCTTGTACCGGGAAAAATGTTATAATGTAGCCAAATGCAGTGGAGGTGAAACCATGCCTAAGAAAGACAATCAAAAACCCCGTATTCTGTACATTATGGATTATTTGGAGAAGAACTCCCACGAAAGCAATCCTGTGAAAGCATCCGAACTAATCACCATGCTGAATATGCAGCACAACATTACCTGCGACCGAAAAACCATCTATTCTGATATTGAAGCCCTACAGGAATTTGGTATGGACATTGTATCTGTGCCCGGTAAAAATGGCGGCTACTTTTTTGCATCTCCCCGAAACTTCCAGCTTTCTGAGTTGAAACTTCTGGTGGACGCAGTGCTGTCCAGCCGTTATCTGACAGAAAAGAAGTCCCGGGAGCTGATAGAAAAGCTTTGCAAGCAGTGTAATGAATATGACGGAAATCTTATGCGGCGCAACATGCTGGTATCCGGCAGAATTAAAAGCATGAACGAAACGATCTTGATTAACGTGGATACCATTCAGGACGCTATCACCCGGAATATGCAGATCTGCTTCCGCTATTTCGACTGGGACATAAAAGGTCAGCGTCGTTACAGGGATAAAGAATACCTGGCAAGTCCTTACGGACTTTGCCAGGATAACGAAAACTGTTATTTACTTGCTTTCTCAGACCGCCACGGCATTACATCCTATCGGGTGGATCGTATGACCCACATTGAGCTGACAGAACACAAGCGTGTCCCCTGCCCCGAGCTCACCGGAAAAGCCCTGATTGAACACGGTAATCGGCTGTTCCAGATGTATTCCGGTGATGCTGTGCGGGTAAAAATGCGTTTTCACAAAGAGCTTCTCAATGCTGTGATTGACCGCTTCGGCAGAAATGTTATGCTGATCCCCGACGGAGAGGATCATTTCAATTTTACGGTGGATGTGGCAGTATCGCCTATGTTCCTAAGTTGGGTCATTGGCTTTGGACACAAAGCAAAGATCCTCTATCCTCCGGCAGTTGCCGAACAGTGTAAAGCCCTTTGTTTGGAAGCACTCAATCAGTACTGAGGGATACAGAGTCCAACAGTGTTTGCCATGTTTCTGTCAAATCCCCCGCCACAGAAAATTCTGCCATAACAGTAACGGTATAATGATAATCTCCATCATCCAATATTACCCCTCGGCAGACATGGTCGCCTCCCTCCCCTACAGCAGTCCATACACAATCATAGCGTTTCACTCCGGACTGTTCGGTCTGCATTAGTGTTAATCGCTCTCTGTCAAAACCTGTTAGCTGCCGCAGTGTGCTGTCCAAGTCCCCTGCCTCCATAGTCTGCACGGCTACAGCATAACCATCGCAAAGATACAGCTTTCCTGTGGTGTCGTTTTCCACAGTCGGCAGAACCGCATCATTGGGAAGCGCAATGGTAACTTGCCGCATCTGTGCCATCGCCGGTGCTGCTTGGACATCGTCCACCGTTTCAAAGGTCTGCTGTGCGCCGCATCCGGTCAAAAGCAAGCCCAATCCCAATAAAATCCATAATTTTTTCACCATTATCCCCCCAGAAAGGAGCTTCCCATGAAGCTGCTGCTTGTTTATCTATTTACAATGAATGCGCTTGGATTCCTGTTTATGCTTGCTGATAAGCATTTTGCAAGAAACGGTCTTCGGCGCATTCCGGAGGCAACCCTTATGACATTGGCCCTCCTTGGTGGAAGTCTGGGCTGTCTTGGGGGAATGTATCTTGTCCGGCATAAGACGCTGCACCCCAAGTTCACCTTGGGCATCCCGGTCATCCTGGCTGCGCAGATCATACTTGCAGTCATTTTGTTGCCATATATAGGACCATAGATGTAATATTATAACAAAAGGCAGAGCATAATTTGCTCTGCCTTCTGCGTTATCGTGTTCTGTTGTCAATCCTTCTCCATGCTTTCAATCAACATTTCCGCACTAAGCATTCCATCAATTGCCGCAGACATAATACCACCTGCATACCCGGCCCCCTCTCCTGTCGGATACAGTCCGTTCAACGAAACAGACTGCTTATCTTCCCAGCGAAGGATCCGAACCGGTGAAGAACTTCGGGTTTCCGGAGCAGTAAGCACCGCATCCGGATGTGAAAATCCCGCCAAATTCTCCCCCAACATTGGAATCGCCTTATGCAAAGCGGTCGTGATTTTCTCCGGCAGGATTTTGTTCAAGTCCGTCCATACCACACCGGGGCGGTATGTAGGCTGAATCATTCCGGGTCCCTGACTGCCTTTATAGGAAAGAAAATCTTCTACACGCTGTGCCGGTGCTCGATAAGTGCCACCGGCTGCGGTAAATGCCACTTCCTCAATCTGCCGTTGCCACTGCACGCCGCCCAGAGGGCCTTCATGCGGGAAATCCCTTGGATTTACCGTTACCAACAGTGCTGCATTGGCATTTTCTCCTGCCCGGTCTGCATAGCTCATACCGTTGGTAACAACGCCGCCTTCTTCCGACGTAGCCGCCACCACATAGCCGCCGGGACACATACAAAAGGTATAGACCGTTTCCTCATCCAAGTGCTTAACCAGCTTATAATCCGCCGGTGGCAGCACAGGATCATTCTTACCGTACTGTGCCCGATCAACAGCAGCCTGCTTATGCTCGATGCGTACACCCATAGAAAAGGGCTTAGGCTCCATAGCCACCCCCGCCTCTAAAAGCATGGAAAAGGTATCTCTTGCGCTATGTCCAATAGCAAGAATCACATTATTACAATCAATATGCTCCTGTTCATTAAGCTCCAATCCACAGATGCTGCCATTTTCAACACAAACATCTGTTACCTGACAGCAAAAACGCACCTCACCGCCTAAAGACAGGATTCTTTGACGGATATTCTGCACAACAGTCAGCAGAACATCCGTGCCCACATGGGGCTTTGCATCGAACAGAATATCCTCGCCCGCACCGGCTTCCACCATTTGCTCCAAAATCCAGCCGATTCTGGGGTTGTTGACACCGGTATTCAGCTTACCGTCAGAAAAGGTGCCTGCGCCGCCCTCACCAAACTGCACATTGCTGCGAACATCCAGTTGTCCTGTAGTGAAAAACTCTTCAACCTTTTTATTTCGGGTAGCCGCATCCTCTCCCCGCTCCAAAACCAGAGGTTTTAATCCAGCCAAGGCTAAAACCAATGCGGCAAACATCCCAGCAGGCCCAAAGCCCACGACCACAGGGCGCGTCTTCGGCTCTCTGCTTGCTTTCGGTGGTCGGTAAAAAGAAACCGGCGCAATGGATGCCCGCTTGCAGCCTGAGTTTTTTAGTATTTTACGTTCGTTACCTTCCACTTTGACATCCACAGTATATACGATCCGCACATCCGGTTTCTTTCGGGCATCGATACTGCGGCGCACCAATCGCACCTGCCGCACCTTGGAGTTGGAAATTTTCAGCATTCTCGCCGCCTCATAGGAAAGCTGTGCAACGCTATGCTCCGGGGGCAAGGAGATCTCACGAAGTCTTATCATACCGTATCCTTTCCGGCAGACAGTCCTGCCAAATAGCCGGAACTCCAAGCCCATTGGAGATTGTAGCCCCCACAGTCGCCGTCAATATCCAAAACCTCGCCGCAGGCATACAGTCCCGACACCAGTTTGCTTTCCATGGTCGTAGGATCAAAATCCCCGGTAATTACGCCGCCGGCAGTTACCTGTGCATTGTCCATACCCATCGGCTCTGTTAAATTAAGTGTAAATCCCTTAACCGCAGCAACCACATCCCCGATCTCCTGCTCCGTCAGTTCAGATACAAACTGCTTATTCCTAATGCCCCCTATCCGGGTCAGCACCCTGCCCAGGCGGTTATGGAGGATACCGGTTAAAAGTTCATCTACGGGCAGCTTTGTTTCTCTTCTGCACAGCAGCTCCTGCTGCAACGCCTCCGCATCTGTCTGGGGCATAAAGTCCATAAGGGCAGACCACTCCCCTGCCTCAACACAGGCATCCCGGGACACCTCAAATACCACAGGTCCAGAAATACCATAATCTGCAAACTGGAGCTCCCCTGTGCTTTCAGAAAAAACGGCACCGTCATGCAATATCTGAACATGACAGTTGGCACGAACCCCCTTCAAGGATGCCACACCACCCCAGTCGGTCTTAAGCTGCACAAGCGCAGGACGCAAGCGGGTAGATTTGTGTCCAAGTTTTCCAAGGAGTTTATATCCAGCCATACTGCCGCCCAATTTTGTACCTGCCAGACCGCCGCAAGCAACGATCAGGCGATCGCAGTAAATCCTCTGATCTTCATCCTCTATAAAAAAACCGGTATCATCCCGCCGGATCTTCCGAACCTCAAAGCCAGTATGCAGGCAAATATTATCCTTTTCCAATGCGAACCGCAGCACATCCACTACGGAGTTGGCATGATCGGAATAGGGATACACCCTGCCGGAGCTTTCCGCCACAGTAAAAAGTCCGAAACTGCGGAACCACTCCAGTGTGGCATTCGGGTCAAAGGAGGATATTGCGAAATCGGCAAAACCGGGCTCCTGTCCGTGGTAGCCCCCTTCGGTGGCATGGAGATTAGTCAGATTGCATCTTCCGTTACCGGTAGCCTGCAATTTTCTTCCTACACGAGACTGCCGCTCAAACAGTTCCACCCGGACATTGGGGTTTTGGGCTGCACTTAAAGCCGCCGCCATACCGGAAGCACCTGCACCGATAATACCAACAATCATATTTTCACCTGCTTTCTGGGGACATTATAACCCAGAACCCTCCCGGAAACAAGAAAAACTTCCTTGCATTCACAAATACTTATGATATAATGGCTTTTGGTGAAGAAAATGGACAGAGGCAACATCGAAAAGATTGCCCAAACGCCGGAAGACAAAGTATTGCTTGCTAAGGTGTGGGACAAGATCACAACAGGTATTCGGAAAAACATCCCGGCAAACACGGGTTTTCTGTCCCTGCGGGAACTGGATATGACACGGTATCTGTTCGGCGATATTTCCGGTCTGTGCGCTTTCGGCGGCTATCCGGATGCAGAGCGGCAGATGCTCGTCTACCTTCCGGATTATCTGGACGAATCCTCTTTGATCGAGGAAGACGCGCCGCTTGTGTGCCTGCGTGCAACTTTTTATAAAGCAGACACACCATCACACCGGGACTTTCTGGGGGCTCTTATGGGTGCCGGGATCGCCCGGGAAACCGTAGGAGATATTTGTGTTGGAAAAGGAAGCTGCGATTTCTTTGTAACACGGGAAATTGCCCCTTATGTTCTGCAAAACTTGACTGGAGCGGGCCGCACAAAAATGCGCCTTGACAGAATTTCACTCTCACAGGTGCAAATCCCTGAAGCAGAAACAAAGCAGATAAGAGATACTGTAGCGTCTGTCCGACTGGACAGCATTATTTCCTCGGGTTTTCGCATTGGCAGAAGTGCCGCCGCCCAGTATGTAACCGCAGGAAAAGCTGCCATAGACGGACTTCCCTGTGAAAAGCCGGACCGAACGGTTCCGGAAGGCGCAAAGATCTCGGTCCGTGGTTTGGGTAAAATCAAACTATCATCCGCAAACGGACAAACCAAGAAAGGTCGGATCAGCGTGGTCATCGACCGGTATATTTGAGGTAACAGTATGGACATGAATCAAGTGATCGCAAGAATCAATGAACTGACAAAAAAAGCAAAGGAAGGCGCGCTGACCCAGGAAGAACTGACTGAGCGGGACAAACTACGCAAAATCTATATTGATTCCGTAAAGGCAAGCCTTACCGGGCAATTAGACAACACCTATATTCTGCGTCCCGACGGTACCAAAGAAAAACTTAAGAAATCTTGACTTTACCGGTAGATGATGGTATCATCTACCCGATATGGAGAGTTGTCCGAGCGGTTTAAGGAGCTAGTCTTGAAAACTAGTGATTCCGAAAGGAACCTAGGGTTCGAATCCCTAACTCTCCGCCATAAAAAGACCGATGCTTTATAGCAAAGCATCGGTCTTTATTAACGAACCCCACCCTTTGGGGTGAGTGTAATCATATTTGATGATAAATCCCATATTGGAGCAGGATTTACGCACATTCGAATTCTATCCACACTATTTGACAAATCTCCTTTCTTTATATACTATAATACCATCTTTACATAAGGAGCACTTTATGGAACTGCTTCAACTGAAATACTTTAAAACCGTAGCAGAGATGGGTAAGATCTCCGACGCTGCCCAAGCTCTTTTTATTTCTGCACCGGCACTCAGCACCTCTATTTCCCGGCTGGAAAAGGAGTTGGGAATCAGGCTTTTCGACCGCACCAACAACCGCATTGTCCTAAACCAGCAGGGACAAATCCTTCTGCGGTATGTCAACCAGATTTTTTCTAACCTTGACTGTGCCAAAACAGAACTCCGACAGAGCATGATGCTTCAACGCCCGCATGTCTCTATTGCCAGCGTAGCGTCCACACAGCTTGTAGACATGATTACCGCATTCTCTCAGGAGCATCCCCGCTTTACCCTGCAATGCACCAGTTTGAACCGATTTGAACTAAGCAACAACGGACTGTCTTCACAGCATAGCTTTTTGCTGGCGGCGGAGGATGACATCCCCGGATTCTATGCTGACAAATTGGAAAGTGTTTTTCTTTTTGAAGACCACCCGGTCATCATGGTCCATCCAGACCACTCTATTGCCAAAGAAGGTTCAATAGATCTGAACGAACTGGCTGATGAGACGATTTTCCTTCCCTTGCAGGACTATCCTTTATACAATCGTCTTCTCAAGATGTTTAATGACTGCGGCATCCCACTCCCTGCCGGTAATGCCTATTCACATCTTGTCAGCCAACAGATGGTCTCCAAAGGCCTCGGTATTGCTTTTGCAACCAAGCACACCGGTCGGACACCGTCCCTCTCACTACGTTATATCCCCATCAAAAACAATTATCACCCCTGGTCATCTCGCCTATATTGGCGTAAAAATCATGAATTTACAAAAGATGAAAAAATCTTTATGGATTTTATAATCGATTACTACCGATCCACACAGGACGAATGACTGACCCCGGTGCAGAAACGCACCGGGGGTTGCATTAAGTCAAAGTTATGCAAGCGTTCATAAAGGGAACTTGCCCTTCAAGATGATTGATGATACAACATATATTAGATTTTTGTGATACGAGAGGCTATTATATGAATCCGAATGCAAAAAAGTTTAATTATAAGTGGGTTATCCTGGGCGCATGTATTCTGATGACATTCATTTCCCTGGGTTTTTGTAGCACCAACAAAGGGTTATATCTGTCTGCCATCACCAAATCCCTGAATATCCCTCGCAGTCTGTTTGCTATTAACGACAGTCTCCGCTTTGTATCTTCAGCACTGCTAAACCTGTTCTTTGGCACACTAATGTATAAGTACGGTACACGGAAAATGATCGCTTTTGGCTTCCTGTCTCTGATCTGTTCCATGCTTTTGTACTCCGTTGCCGATAATATTTTTATAATTTATCTGGGTGGCATCATGCTCGGTGTGGGTCTTACCTTCACCACCGGAACCATGACCAGCAGCATTATCCGCAGATGGTTCAAAAAGGACATCGGCAAATACACAAGCATTGTCTACTCAGCCAACGGCATTGGCGGTGCTCTGGCAGCACAGATTGCTTCCCCTATGATCAACGATCCTAACAATCCTTTCGGCTACCGTAATTCCTATCTCCTTGTCGCCGCCGTACTTCTGGTCGGCGGAATCATCATTGTCGCCGTCATCCGGGAGCGGCCTAAGAACGCTAAAATTGAGGTAGTAGATGTAAAATCTAAGAAAAAGAGCAGCAGTTGGGTTGGAATTGAGTATGCCCAAGCAATCAGGCAACCGTACTTCTATATTGCAGGTTTTATTATTATGTTAACCGGTTTTATTCTTCAAGGCATCAACACTGTATATGCCGCTCACATGGAAGATTCCGGGTTGGCACCTGCCAATGTGGCAACCGTTGCCAGTATTTTTACGCTCATGCTCACAGCCACAAAGCTGATTGTAGGAACCCTGTATGACCATCGGGGGCTAAAAACGGTTATGCTCATTTGTCAGCTTTCCGGAGCAATAGCATTTATCACTATGATGTTTATAGATGGTTCTGCCTCCGGTATGGTGCTGGCGATTGTTTTCTCCGCATTTTATGCACTGGCACTGCCTCTGGAAACATTGATGATTCCACTAATCGTCAACGATCTGTTTGGAAATGCCTCCTTTGATAAAATCATGGGCATATTTATTGCCTTAAACTATGTAGGCTATGCCCTGGGTGCTCCCACTATTAACCTGTGCTACGATGCCCTCGATTCCTATATGCCGGCATTTCTCCTGTACGGTGTGCTCATGGTCGTTAGCTGTGTTATATTCCAATTCGTGATGCGTTCTGCATACAAAAAAAGAGATATAATTATCGCCCAGCAGGCAGAAACCGTCAAATAACCGCAAGAAATATCAAATATAAGACTGGATGACAGACTCCATTTATCCAGATGCATAATAACACCCCTGATGCAGAGAGCCCTCTCCATCAAGGGTGTATTTTCTATTGTTGAATATGGAGGCAACACAGGGCTTTTGTACGGACGGAGACAATCAGATAGTATCTTTAATTTGAGCCCATAGGTTATTAAAATAGTATTCAAACCCCTCATCTGTAGGGTGTAGGGTGCCGTCGCCAAAATAACGACTATCATGGGGAACAAGGTCAAATCCTTTAACAACTGTGATTTGGTCCCAGCCCTGTGCCGCACGGCAAAGAATGGATTCGATTTCAAAGAATGAGGAAAAATCCGTCTCCATTTCGTAGATTTTCCGCCAGATCGGTGTAATCACAAAGGTTTTTACACCGGGATAATTTTTGATAATATTTTGGATAAAAGCCTCGCTGTCCCGGCAGAATTGATCACGGCTGGAATGGCGCCAATCATTGGTACCGTAAGCAACAACTATGTAATCCGGATTTATATCGTCCTTTGTGGCAGCAAGCTCAGGATAAAAGCGCTCACCACCAATTGCTTTATTAAATTCCTCCGCACCCAAAGCCTCTGCCAACCGTGCAATATATCGCCGGGATGGGTGCAGTGCATCATAACCATGGGTAATGGAATCTCCAAAGGCAAGCAGTCTTTTCTTCGGTTTTGCAGGCTGTATAAACGCCCCGTCATCCAGCACAAGCTCATTCAGATATACCTTAGCATTCCAAGGCAAATGAATCTCAACATTCTTCTCACCTTCTCCCAGCGAGAAGGTTTCTGAAAATTCGCCCATAGGCAATTCTACGGAAACGTATTGCTCCGGCAAGATGTGATTGGAATAATTGTCAATCGCTCCGATCAATTCACCATTTACACATATATCCATTGAAAAATACTGTCTTAAGCAGGTATACTCCGTCAGCATACGAATAAAAAGAGTCCGACTGTCAGTCCGAAAAGACAGCTTAACGCCGGCCGTACCTTTAGCTTTTTTAAAAAACGCAGTGTTTTTCTTCTCATACAAATCATATTGTTCCTGCGTAAACCGATGAAAGACAATTCCCTGCGGTTCCTTGTCTATCTTAACAGCACCACATGTAATTGCTTTGATTTGTTCCAATGAAAGCCGCATTGAAACCCATCCTCCTTCTGTTTATTTCAATTCATTATAGCATAATGAACAAGAAATACAATATATACTTAGAACTTAATTAAAAACGACAGATTCCTGAAGGAATCTGTCGTTTTTGGCGGAGTGAGAGGGATTTGAATTTGGCTGGATAATTACATTCTTTAACCAAAGTTAACTGTTTACTAGAAAATACCAGCCAATTCCAAACATTTATCTACCACTTTTAACCGCCGTTAACCATCGTTAACTATCCCCGTAAGGGAAAAAATAAGGGAAAATATCGCCCCATAGCAGGTACACAAATATAATTATTCCACTAATCCATATTTGACTTTGATACGGTCGAGTTTTTCCAGCATTGGCTCGGCGGCAAGGAAGATGAAGATCACCGTTGCGGCGGCATGGATTAGATCCATGGGAAGGCCGGACACATAGTAAGCTTTCAGCATTTCCCAATTGATTGTTTGGGAATTGTACATTAGCGCAGCAGCGGGGTTCATAATGCCACCGTAGATGATCACGGCCGCAAATGCACCAAAGGTAGCCAAACTGCCACGGCTACGGCGCAGGAGACCCTTGCGGAATAGCACACCGGCCAGGAAGCCGATAATTCCCATGCTGAACATCTGCCAGGGCATCCAGGGGCCTTGGGAGAACAGCACATTGGACACCATCATGGTGACAGCACCCACCAGGAAGCCTGTTTCACCACCGAATGCCACACCGGAGATAATCACCAATGCCAGCACCGGTTTGAACTGGGGCAGCATAAAGAACGCAGACCGTCCCGCCACACCGATGGCACAC
>JAZRMP010000002.1:0-2109 GCA_045647705.1 Faecousia sp. | reverse complement strand
GCCATGACCATTTTGAACTGGCTGTGCTTGTCGCTGGCATCACGGCAGCCGACTTTGGAGAAAAAGTCAGAACCGGACCAGCAAAGAAGTGCGATAATTGCGAACCAAAACCACATAATAATTACCTCTCTTTATAAGTTTACAAGACCTGCATCAACCATCTTCTGCAGGCTCATGAGAATACCGAGTTTTGCGTGAGACCAGGTCAGACCGCCCTGGAAATAGACTGCGTAGGGTTCCCGGATAGGGCCGTCTGCGGAAAGCTCCATGGTACTGCCTTGAACGAAAGCACCTGCTGCCATAATGACCTGGCTGTCGTAGCCGGGCATATCACGGGGGATGGGGGTGGCAAAGCTGTCCACGGGGGCAGCTGCCTGAATACCTTTACAGAAGGCAATCATGCCTTCCTCGCTGCCCAGCTCCACAGCCTGGATGATATCATGGCGGCTCTCGGTTGCGTTGGGTACGCACTTAAAGCCCAAGGGCTCATACAAGTTTGCAGCGAAGATAGCACCCTTTTCCGCGCTGGCTGTGACAGTGGGGGAAAGGAAGAAGCCTTGGTACAGCGAGCCCATCAGACCAAAATTGGCGCCAACCTCCTGTCCCAGTCCGGGAGCAGAAAGACGGTATGCGCAGCGGTCGATGCAGGTTCTTGTGCCGGCGATGTAGCCACCGGAGGATGCCAGGCCGCCACCGGGGTTTTTGATCAGACTGCCTACGATCATATCAGCGCCGACATCGGAAGGCTCGATAGGCTCCACAAATTCGCCGTAGCAGTTATCTACCATCACTACAATGTCGGGCTGTAGTCCCTTGCAGAATGCGATCAGCTCGCCGATCTGGGAAACGGAGAAGGTGGGGCGGGTGGCATAGCCCTTAGATCGCTGAATGGTGACCAGCTTTGTCTTGGGGTTGATGGCTTTTTTAATGTTTTCGTAGTCGAAAGTGCCATCGGGGAGCAGGTCGACCTGCCGGTAGGTAACGCCGTATTCTGCCAAGGAGCAGGGGCTGGGACGGATGCCGATAACTTCCTGCAGGGTATCATAGGGAAGACCTACGGGGGAAAGCAGCTCATCACCGGGCAGCAAATTGGCGGACAGCGCAATGGTAAGTGCGTGGGTACCGCAGGTGATATGGGGTCGCACAAGGGCTGCCTCCGTATGGAACACATCGGCATATACCTGCTCTAACTTATCCCGGCCTTCATCGTTGTAACCGTAGCCTGTGGATGCGGCAAAGCAGGTGGCAGATACCCGGTTCTTCCGGAATGCCGACAGTACTTTTGCCTGGTTGTATTCTGCGACCTTGTCGATTTCGTTAAAGCGATCTTTCAGTTTTTCGATTACTTTTTCACCGTAGGCATATACAGCAGAAGAGATCCCCATCTCTTCGTATAAATGAGTTAATTCGTTCATGTTTCGTCCTCCCGTTCTACACTTTGGAAGATTTGGTTGGCAAGATTATTAAGGGTTTCCGGTTTTGTAACGATCAATCCTGCCTCTGGCTTTCCCAGAATCAGCAATGTATCACCGGGCTCAATGCCAAAAAATTCCCGGGCTTCCTTTGGAATCACAATCTGCCCTCGGTCGCCGACCTTTGCTGTGCCGAATACCCGTTGGGCGTTTTGCTTTGCTAAAATGTGTTTGCCGCCTGCCATAAGCTGCTCCTTTCACATTTTTCATACTTTTCACACTGAGTGATTATATAAAAACCCGCCCCGGTTGTCAAGCCCGGAGCGGATAATATTCAGTCATTTCTGCGTCTTCCGCCGCCAAACAGTAAAATCAGTCTGAGTAGCTGTGCAAGGGCAACGGCAGTTGCCGCCACATAGGTCATGGCAGCTGCTCTTAAGGTCTTCCTTGCACCACGCTGTTCTCCGTCGGCCAGTAGATTTCCTTCTTCTATGGCCGTCATGGCTCCACGGCTGGCGTTGAATTCAACGGGCAAGGTGATAAGCTGGAACACAAGGGAAAGTCCAAAGCAGGCGATACCGGCATAGACTAGACCATAACTCATATCTGCAAAAGCGGAAAGAAGGATGCCCAAAAGGATCAAGGGCATAGCCAGCTTGCTGCCGAAGTTGGTTACGGGAATGATGGCGGCACGGAG
>JAZRMP010000001.1:0-57891 GCA_045647705.1 Faecousia sp. | reverse complement strand
TGCTTGCGCTAATTAAATACACCATCACCGGGGAAGTGCCGGCGGCAGAACTGACGGCAGAGCTGTCCGGGGAGCGGCTGGAGCAGGTGTTTAGCCTTGCCCAAAAGCACGATGTGGTGCCTATGGTGGCAAACGCGCTGTTTAAGCTGGGCGTTCCCGGGGCGGAAGAGCGCTGCCAGAAGCTGATTTTCGGGGCTGCTATGCGCTATGAGCAGATGAACTATGTTCTGGAATCAGTCTGTGGGCTTTTAGAGGCAAATAAAATTCCCTTTATGCCCCTGAAGGGCGCGGTGCTGCGACAGTTCTATCCCGAGCCGTGGCTGAGGACAAGCTGTGATATTGACATTCTGGTTTCTCCCCAGGATGTGGAGCGGGCTGCCCAGGTGCTTACGCAAAATGGTTATAAAAACAAGGGCAGAGGCTCTCACGACATCCAGTTCATGGCACCGGGCAAAGTGTTTGTGGAGCTGCACTTTGTGCTCATCGAGACGGACAAACGTGCCAATGGCATTTTGAAGCGCGTTTGGGACCATGCCACCCCGGCTGCACCGGGAGCTTACCGGTATATCATGGATGACGATATGTTCTATTTTTACCATACCGCACACATGGCAAAGCATTTTCTCTTTGGTGGCTGCGGCTTGCGGGCTTTTGTGGATACTTGGTTTCTGAATACCAAAGTGCCCCACAATATCCAGGCCAGAAAGGCACTGCTCCGGAAAGGCGGGCTGGAAGCCTTTGCTGCCAACGGGGAAAGATTGGCAAATGTCTGGCTGGGGGATGGTCAGAGGGATGGGTTGCTTCGGGAAATGGAAGGGTTTATTCTGGAGGGCGGCCTGTTCGGCAGCCAAAACAGCACGGTGATGGTGCAGAAAACCAAAACCTCCGGAAAAGCCGCGTTTTTGTTTGCCCGGCTGTTTATGCCCTACAGCCGTATGCGGCTAAAGTACCCTGTGTTGGAAAGGTGGCCGGTTTTGCTGCCTGTTTTTTGGGTGGTCAGGTGGTTCGCGTTGCTGTTCGGCAGGGCGAAGATCCACAACGCGTTGGGAGAGATGCGGCTGAATCAGCAGGTGGATCCCCAGGCGGTAAAAAACACAAAGTGGCTTTTGGAAGAACTGGAGCTATATTAGGTTCTGGCGGCTTGCCGGGTGTTGATTAGGGAGTGAGGAAAACAATGCAGGAAGATATTTTATATTCAGTTGTAGTGCCGATTTATGGCGTGGAAAAGTATCTGAATCAATGTGTTGATAGTTTGTTGGCCCAGACCTACCGTAATATTGAGATTATTCTGGTGGATGACGGCGCAGTGGATGGATCCCCGGCGATATGTGATCATTACGCGGCGATGGACAGCCGTGTGAAAGTGCTTCATAAGCAGAACGGTGGTTTGATTAGCGCACGGAAAGCCGGTGCAGAGTTGGCAACCGGTGATTATATTTGTTGCGTTGATGGGGATGATTGGATAGCAAAGGATTATATTCAACAGTTCCACAAAGCGGTCTGTGAATATAGCCCAGATATTGTTTGCGCGGGCCTTGTGCAAACAAACGGAGTGAAAGAAATACCATGGGGTGTAACAAAAAATGCCGGGTACTATGCAGGCAGTGTACTGGAGAAAATGATCTACCCGTGCGCGATAGAAGATGAAAACGGAGATGTGTTTCCCCATAATTTATGTGGGAAAGCTGTTCGTCGGGAGCTTTATCTGCCGGAACAGCTTGCGGTGGATAACAGAATCAAGATTGGCGAGGATGCTGCGGTTATGAAGCCAATCTTAACGAAGTGCAATTCCCTGTATATACTGGATCAGTATTTATATTACTACCGGTATAACATGGAATCCATGACCAAGAAAAAAGCGTATGACTGGAATGGTCCCCGCTATATAGATACGCATTTGAAAACACGTATTGATCTTGACCGCGAGGACTTTTTGGAGCAAATTTACAGGCGAACAGCCCGGGATGTTTTTGCTGTGGCTTACTCTCAGTTTTACCGGGATGAGCCTTATAAAAAGATCAAGCAGGACATCCTGGAAAATATATCTGCACAGGATTATCGGGAAGCACTGAATAAATGCAAGTACAGAAGCACCAAATGCCGACTGGAAAATTTTCTTCTGAAGCATCGTTTGGTGTTCTTGCTCTATCTGCATAATAGATTCCGAAAAGATATGTAGGAAATAGGGAGGCACGCACAAAATTTGTGCGTGCCTTTTATCTTGACAGGTGGGGGGGAAGATGCTACAATAACGAAGTTCTAAGAG
The DNA here is from genome assembly GCA_045647705.1 of Faecousia sp. Classification (GTDB taxonomy): domain Bacteria; phylum Bacillota; class Clostridia; order Oscillospirales; family Oscillospiraceae; genus Faecousia. The sequence continues at coordinate 55,625 of JAZRMP010000001.1, read as the reverse complement.
CGGATAGAAATATTTAGAATTTAATTCTAAAAATTGGGGAGCGGAAGGCTATGGAACAAACCTGTAATCTACCCCAGATTCGCAAGCTGTATCCCACATTGACACCGGCGGAAAAACGGATCGCGGACTATGTACTGCAAAACCCATCCCAGACCTTGTCTCTGTCTGCGGCGGCATTGGCACAGCAGGCGGACACTGCCGCTTCGGCGGTGGTGCGTTTTTGCAAAAGCCTGGGTTACACCGGTTATGCGGAATTTAAGGTGCGGTTGGCTGTGGCACTTTCCCACAATAATCCTGCCAGCTATCTTACTGGCGTGGAACCGGGGGATGACAGCAGTACCGTTCTGGAGAAGATTATGACCGCAAATATTAAGGCACTCCGGGATACCATGTCCCACATGGACCGGAACAGCTTTGCTGCGGCGGTGGAATTGATGTCCGGGGCACAGAAAATACATATTTACGGCATTGGCACGTCTGCCGGACTGGTAGGAGAACTGCAACACCGGCTGATGCTTCTGGGATTTCAGGTCCACGGTTACACAGACACAGTGGCGATTCGCCTGTCTACCATGAACTTAAAGCCCGGAGATGTGGCAGTGGGTATCTCCCACAGCGGCCGCACCATGGCGGTGGTGGATGCGCTGGCGTATTCCCGCAAGGCGGGAGCGGCCACGGTGTGTTTGACCAGTTATAATTCCAGCCCCATTACCCGGCAAAGCGACTTTGCGCTGACGGTTTTTTGCGACGAGACCCGCTATCCCATTGAGGCATCTACTGCCCGAATCGCCCAGATGACCGTGGTGGATGCCCTGGTGGCTGCGGTTTCCGCCCGACGTTTTGATACCGCAATTGCCCGTTCCGGTCGGGTCCATGACCTGCTGGAAGACCTTCGTTATAGGAGAAAGGAAAAGAAATGAAAAGAAAGTTTCCCAAAACACTAGTTTTTGTGTTATGCTATATAGCGTATACCTGTGTGTATGTGGCACGGCTGAATCTGTCTATGGCAGCCCCCGGCATGATCGACGGCGGCATTTTTACCGAAGTGCAGTATGGCTTCATGGGAAGTGCCTTCTTTGTTACATACGCCTGCGGACGACTACTCAATGGCATGATTGGCGATCGTCGAGCACCTTGGGTCATGGTGAGCCTGGGTTTGCTGTTTGCAGGCTTTGCCAACTTAACCATTGGTTTTTTGCCGCCCTACGGAGTGCTTTTGGTGCTGTGGTGTGTCAATGCCTATGCCCAATCTATGTTGTGGAGCTCCTTGCTGCGGTGCATGACCGGGCTGTACGGCAAGGATGCTGCGAACAGGAAAGTACCGATTCTGGTATCCTCTGTTTCTGTGGGCAATATTGCCGGTATCCTTCTGAGTACATGGATGGTGAAGGGCTTTGGGATTCGTGCTGCTTTCTTTGTACCCGGTGCTATGACGGTGGTGCTGGGAATGACCACCCTGTGGGTGCTGCGAACTGTGCCGGAAGGACCGAAACCGGAAAAGCAGAGCTTTGGGCTGATTGCATTGTTTCGGGACCGGAAAATCCGGGGAATGCTTATCCCTGCGTTGCTTCACGGTGTGATCAAGGACAATATCGGAAGCTGGATGGCACTGTATTTTGTTACCCGGTACAGCATTGATCTGGAAAGTTCGGCGTTGTTTGTATTGCTGATCCCTACGGTGGGTATGATGGGACGGCTCGTTTATCCTTTGTGCTATCGGTTCAGTGGAAATCGTGAGAACCGAATCAGTGTGATCTGTTTTGCGCTGTGCGGCTTGTTGGCGGCGGTACTGTGCACAAACCCTGGCGCGCCGGCGGTTGCGGCCGTATGCTTGAGCTTGATCTATGCGATGATCTCTATGGTCAATACCTCTATGCTGTCTATATTCCCCCTGCGGTTTGCGGATAAGAATATGGTGTCCTCGGTCAGTGGAACGGCGGATTTTGCCACCTATCTGGGTGCGGGCATCGGCTCCGCAGTTTACGGTTTCTGGAACAAAGGCGGCAACTTTGTGCCGATGTACTTGTCCTGGGTCGTGATTTGTGTAGTATCTATTGGGCTTTTGTGCCTGTTAAGAAAGGAAGATAAGTATGAAACACCTGTTGCCTGATGTGCCTAAGTATTTCAAGACCAATCTGCATACCCACTCCACAGTGTCTGACGGAAAGCTTACCCCAGAGGAGCTAAAACAGGAGTATAAGTCCAGGGGTTACTCTGTGGTGGCATTTACCGACCATGAAGTATGTATCTCTCACCAGGAACTCAACGACGAAGATTTTCTGGTATTGACCGGTTACGAGATGATGACTAACCAGTGCGATATGCCGGTTACTTATGCCAAAACCTATCATCTGAACTTTATTGCAAAGGACCCTGATAATCGCTGGCAGATTTTTCATCCCAAGTACTTTCCTGTTAATGAATGCTATTTGGAGCAGATTGTCTGCGACGGCTATGAGGAGCGGTCTTACGACATAGATCAGATCAACAGTATAGTTGCTCGCGCTAAGGAAAAGGGCTTTTTGGTTACATTCAATCACCCGGTCTGGTCTCTGCAGGATAGCCGGGACTATATTGGGCTCAAAGGCATTTGGGGCGTTGAGGTGTTTAACAGCGAATGCTATATGATTGGCGCTGAGGATGATATGTCTCAGGCGTACCAGGAACTGCTGCGGGAGGGCAATCGCCTGTTCCCCTTGGCTACCGATGATACCCATTCCCCCAGAGCCATTGGCGGGGGCTGGGTGATGGTTGGCGCAAAGGAGCTGAGCTACAGCGCCATTATCGAGGCACTGGAAAAGGGTGATTTTTATGCCTCTTCCGGCCCCGAGATCCACAGCTTAACAGTGGATGGCGATACCGTAACCATTACTTGTTCCGGGGCAGCCAGCGTCAATATGGTTACTCACCGCCGTATACGCAGACGTGTGTTGGCAGAGCCGGGTAAGCAACTCTATACCGCCCGGTTTGATCTCTCTGTTTGGCGCAAGGAACTCTCGGATGAGTGGAAGAACAGGGCATTTGTCCGATTTGTTGTTACGGATGCCTTCGGCAGAAAGGCATATACCAGAGCCTACTGGCGGGATGAGCTTGTGTGAGCGGGTCAGCCAACGGGCGAAAACGAAATTTATGAAGAATGAAAGCCGGTCCCAAACCTCGGGACCGGCTTTTTAGGCGTGGGATCTTCCTGTTGATCGGTGAGATTGTTTCTTTGAAATCGTAGGGGCGACCATTGGTCGTACGTTGCGGACGCGCAATGCACGTGCCTACAAATAGGATAATCAAACGCATCGTAAATCGTAATTTGCCATTCTTTGCATAATCCCTTGATTTATGGGCGAAAGTATGGTATAGTGATCGAAGAAATGGTGGGCGAATGCCCTTTTACTTTATAAAAATAAAACCATGGAGGGACCACAATGAAAGGCATTGTTCTTGCAGGCGGCTCCGGTACCAGATTGTACCCCTTGACGCGAGTAACATCCAAGCAACTGCTCCCAATTTATGATAAACCTATGATCTATTACCCTTTGTCTGTGCTGATGAGCGCGGGCATCCGGGATGTTCTTATTATTTCTACGCCCCAGGATCTGCCCCGGTTTAAAGAGCTGTTGGGCGACGGTGCCCAGTTTGGTCTGCATCTGAGCTATGCGGAGCAGCCCAGCCCCGACGGTCTGGCACAGGCGTTTATCATTGGCGAGGAATTTATCGGCGACGACTGTGTGGCAATGGTCCTCGGGGATAACATCTTCTCCGGCCATGGCCTGAAAAAACGGCTGCGCGCTGCGGTTCGCAACGCCAAATCCGGTAAGGGTGCTACAGTATTCGGTTATTATGTGGATGACCCGGAGCGTTTTGGTATTGTGGAGTTTGACCAGAGTGGTCATGCCATATCCATTGAGGAGAAACCGGCCCATCCTAAGAGCAACTACTGTGTAACTGGTCTTTACTTCTACGATAACCGGGTGGTGCAGTACGCCAAGGATTTGAAGCCCTCTCCCCGGGGAGAACTGGAAATCACCGATCTGAACCGGATATATCTGGAGCAGGGTGAACTGAATGTGGAACTGCTGGGACAGGGCTTTACCTGGCTGGATACCGGCACCCACGAGAGCCTGGTGGAGGCCACCAACTTTGTCAAGACTGTAGAGGCACACCAGAATCGGAAAATCGGCTGTTTGGAGGACATTGCCTATATTAACGGCTGGATCACCCGGGAACAGGTGGAAGCAGTGATTAAGGTCTATAAGAACCAGTATGGCCGCTATTTGCAGGATGTGCTGGACGGCAAGTATGTGGATGTAATCCGAGATAAAAAGAGACTGGAGAAATTAGAGGAACTGGAAAAATGAAAAAAACCATTATTGTAACCGGCGGTGCCGGCTTTATCGGCAGTAACTTTGTATTTCACATGCTGGGCAAATATCCCGAATACCGGATTGTTTGTCTGGATAAGCTGACCTATGCAGGCAACCTGAGTACGCTGGAGCCTGTGATGGACAATCCCAATTTCCGCTTTGTGAAGTTGGATATTTGCGACCGGGAAGGTGTTTATAAGCTTTTTGAGGAAGAGAAGCCCCAGGTAGTGGTGAACTTCGCTGCGGAGAGCCATGTGGACCGTTCTATTGAGAATCCCGAGATCTTCCTGATGACCAACATTCTGGGCACACAGGTGCTGATGGATGCCTGCCGTAAGTACGGCATTGAACGCTATCATCAGGTTTCTACCGACGAGGTCTACGGTGATCTGCCTCTGGACCGTCCCGACCTGTTCTTCACCGAGGAGACACCCATCCACACCAGCTCTCCCTATTCTTCTTCCAAGGCTGGCGCGGACCTGCTGGTTATGGCATACCACCGCACCTACGGTTTGCCTGTTACCATCTCCAGATGTTCCAACAACTATGGTCCTTACCACTTCCCTGAGAAGCTGATCCCACTGATGATCGCCAATGCTCTGAACGACAAGCCCCTGCCTGTTTATGGCGAAGGCCTGAATGTCCGGGACTGGCTGTATGTGGAGGACCACTGCAAGGCGATTGATCTGATTATCCACAAGGGCACTGTGGGCGAGGTGTACAACATCGGCGGCCACAACGAAATGAAAAACATTGTCATCGTCAAGATTATCTGCAAGGCTCTGGGTAAGCCTGAGAGCCTGATTACCTATGTGGCAGACCGGAAGGGCGACGATATGCGCTATGCTATCGATCCCACAAAGATCCACCGGGAACTGGGTTGGCTGCCGGAAACCAAGTTTGTTGACGGTATTCAGAAGACGATCCAGTGGTATCTGGACAACAAGCAGTGGTGGGAGACCATCATCTCCGGAGAGTACCAAAACTACTACGAAAAGATGTACGGCAATCGCTGATTCTGATAGGAGGACACTATGGAGAATACGGCTGGCGAAAATGTGATCTATTTTAAAGATCTGATTTTTTCGGTACTACACCGGTGGCGTTCCCTGGTGGTGGCCGCGCTGATTTTCGGGTTGGCTTTGGGCGGCTACCGGGCAGTAACCGGCATGCAGGCACTGCACGATGAGGCACAAATCGCTGCGGTACAGGCCAGCTATGAGCAGACAATGGAGGATTACCGAACCAATCGGGAGTTACAGCAGAAGGTGATCGCCAGGCTACAGGAGAATCTGAAAAACCAACAGGACTATGTGGACAATTCTCTTCTTATGGAGATGGATTCCTATAATTATTATCAGGCAAGACTGGTGTTTTATATTTCCACGGATTACCGTATTCTGCCGGGTATGAACTATCAGAATCCGGATATGACGACCCATATTCTGGCGGCTTATCGTACGTTGCTCCACACACCGGAAACCCAGGCACTTCTGGCAGATACTGCCGGTGTAGAGGAGCGGTATTTCGGCGAGTTGTTCTCGGCGCAGGTTAACGATGGCAGTCGCCAGATGTCTGTTACCATCATGCATCCGGAGCAGACCGGGGCAGAAAAACTGCTGGAGCATCTAAAAACCATTTTTGCCACAGCAAAAGAAGAGATCTCCCGGGCTGTGTACGACCATGAGGTAGTATTTCTTGAGGATAACGCAAGCCTGATGTCTGCGGGTAGCCTGGCGGATACCCAGGAAGAAGCATTGACACGTCTGGAGGATTTGCAGACCCAACTGGAGGAGGCGCAGGCGGCCCTTAATGAAATGACCGAGCCGGTATTGCCTGCCATGGCTTCCGGTTCTGAAGTGTTTAAGAAGACGGTGATCTTCTTTGTTCTTGGCTGTGTGGCGGGAGCTTTTCTGGTAACAGTCTGGGTAGGCGGTGCACAACTGGTCAGCCAGAAGGTTTACTCAGCAAAAGCACTGGTAAGCCGGACCGGCGTTAAGCTTCTGGGAATCATTGCTTCGGACAAGGTGGGCAATGGGATTGACCGGTGGCTGAACCGACTGGAAGGCCGCCAAACTTCCGACCCCCAGGGACGTATAAACGTTCTGGTCCGGGATGTGGCAAACCGATGCGGCGGAGTCAAGTATCTGCTTGTTTCCGGCAGCGGCGAACCGGAAGGGGAAAATGGCGTTGTTCAGGCATTGCGGAATGCTATGCCCGGTGTGGAAGTGCTGCATTTGGGAAGCGTTTTGCACAGTGCCGAAGCGATCGATGGTTTGGCAAAAGCCGACGCGGTTTTGCTGGTAGAGCAGTGCGGGACTTCCCGGTATGCCGATGTGGCAGAGCAGTGCCGGAAGATTACCGATTACAACAAACAGCTTTTGGGCTGTATCCTTATTGGTGGCTGAGTTTACTGAGGGCTTTGCGGCAGAACATTACAACAGTAGAAAGGGAGCATACAGCTTGTATGCTCCTTTTTTACGGATAGGAACACCGGTACAGGCACAAGTTCCCTTAGTAGGGGGAATAGGGGATATTCTTGTGTTTCCAATGGCTTTTCCCCTCTGATTAAGTTGACATACGACTGCAAATGGGGTATAATATCCAGTATCATAGGAAAAGTGCGTCCACAAAAGGATGGGATAAAATATGAAGTTTTTCGTAACCGGCGTAGCCGGACAGCTTGGCCATGATGTTATGAACGAACTGCATAAGCGGGGCTATGCAGGGATCGGCAGTGATCTTGCCCCGGAATACAGCGGCATTGCAGACGGCTCTGCTGTGTGCACCATGCCTTATGTGAGCATGGATATTACCGATGCAGCCTCTGTAAAAGCGACCATCACACAGGCAGAACCCGATGTGGTGGTCCATTGTGCTGCCTGGACGGCGGTAGATCTGGCGGAGGATGAAGACAAGCAGGAGAAAGTGCGGGCAATCAATGCCAAAGGTACGAAAAATATCGCCCAGGTATGCAAAGCACTGGGCTGCAAGATGATCTATATCTCCACTGACTATGTCTTTGACGGCCAGGGCGAAACCCCTTGGGAGCCGGACTGCAAGGATTATAAGCCTTTGAATGTGTATGGCCAGACAAAACTGGAAGGGGAACTGGCAGTAGCAGAACTGCTGGAAAAATTCTTCATTGTCCGTATCGCCTGGGTGTTCGGTAAGAATGGTAAGAACTTTATTAAGACCATGCTTGCCCTCAGTGAAAAATACGATACTTTGCGGGTGGTCTGCGACCAGATCGGTACACCTACCTACACTCTAGACCTGTCCAGACTGCTGGTGGATATGGCGGAAACGGAAAAGTACGGATACTACCATGCCACCAATGAGGGCGGCTATATCTCCTGGTACGATTTTGCCTGCGAGATTTTCCGGCAGGCAGGCAAGGATATGACTGTGCAGCCGGTAACTACGGCAGAGTACGGTCTTTCCAAGGCAGCCCGTCCCTTTAACAGCCTACTGGATAAGCAAAAGCTGGTGCAAAACGGATTTTCTCCCTTGCCGGACTGGCAGGATGCGCTGGCAAGATATTTGAAAGAAATTAAGGAGTAAGCTATGGGTCAGATCAAAGTTACCAAGTGTCCTATTGAGGGCCTGTATATTATAGAGCCTACAGTCCATGGAGATGACAGAGGCTATTTTATGGAGACCTATAATAAGCGGGATATGGAAGATGTCGGGCTGGACATGAATTTTGTACAGGACAATCAGAGTATGTCCGTCAAGGGTGTCCTTCGGGGTCTACATTTTCAGAAGCAGTATCCGCAAGGTAAGCTGGTCCGTGCCATTAAGGGCAGGGTCTTTGATGTGGCTGTAGATTTGCGGGAAGGCTCTGCCACATACGGTAAGTGGTACGGCGTTGAGCTGACAGAGGAGAATAAGAAACAGTTTTATATCAGTCAGGGCTTTGCCCATGGCTTTTTAGTCCTGTCCGATACGGCAGAGTTTTGCTACAAGTGTACGGACTTTTACCACCCCGGCGATGAGGGCGGTCTTGCCTGGAACGATCCGGCGATCGGTATCCAGTGGCCGGAGCTGACCGGGGCCTATAACGGCAGTGCCTCTGCGGAGGGCTATGCACTTTCTGACGGCACACCCTTGAACCTTTCGGAAAAGGATCAGAACTGGTCCTGTCTGGCAGATTCTTTTCACTTTTGAGTGTCGCTTTGGAAAATAAAGAGAGAAGATAGGAGAATTGCCATGCAGAATGTGTTTATCGTTGGCTCCAAGGGAATCCCCGGTGCCTACGGCGGCTATGAAACCTTTGTAGACAAGCTGACCGAGTACCATCAGGATAACGGCCAACTGAAATACCATGTTGCCTGCAAGGATACAAGGAGTTTTGAGCAGAGCTACCACAATGCCCGGTGCTTTCATATCAAAGTCCCCAATATCGGGCCTGCTCAGGCGATTTATTACGATGTGGCGGCACTGTCTGCCTGTTGCAGATACATCCGGGAGCACCGGATCGAGAAGCCCATCGTTTACATCCTCGCCTGCCGGATCGGGCCTTTTATGGCACACTTTGTAAGAAAAATCCATGCTTTGGGCGGTGTGGTTTATGTGAATCCGGACGGACATGAATGGCTTCGCGCCAAGTGGCCCGCCCCGGTCCGTAAGTACTGGAAAATCTCCGAGCAGCTTATGACCAAGCACGCGGATCTGATGGTCTGCGACAGCAAAAACATTGAGAAATACATTCGGGAAAGCTATGCTGCCTATGCCCCTGAGACTACGTTTATTGCATACGGAGCAGAGACCCGGCAGAGCCGTCTGGCTGACGATGATGAAAAGCTGTCTGCCTGGTATGCCGAAAAAGGACTGACCCCCAAGAGCTATTATCTGGTAGTGGGGCGGTTTGTCCCGGAGAACAACTACGAAACCATGATCCGGGAATACATGCAAAGCAAGACGGAAAAGGTTTTTGCTATTATCACCAATGTAAACGATAAGTTTCTGGATGAGCTGGAGCAGAAGCTCCATTATCGGGCAGATCCCCGAATCCGGTTTGTGGGTACCGTCTATGACCAGGAGCTGCTGATGAAGATTCGCCAGAATGCCTACGGTTACTTCCACGGACATGAGGTGGGCGGTACCAATCCCAGCTTGCTGGAGGCGCTGAGCAGTACAGAGTTAAACCTGCTTCTGAACGTGGGCTTTAACCGGGAGGTGGCAGAGGATGCCGCACTGTACTGGGATAAGACTACCGGAGATTTGGCAGCGTTAATTGGCCGGGCGGATACCTTGCCCCCGGAGCAGATCGGGGCGCTTGGGGAGAAAGCCAAACATCGGATTGCCACAGCCTATAGCTGGGAATTTATCTGTAGCGAATACGAGGCGCTTTTTTTGCGTGAACGATAACACTGCGCTATCATTGGGAAGGAGTGCCCGAATCGGTATCGGGCTGGCATAACTATGAAAGTTTTGACTGTTGGTGTTTTTGATTATTTTCACTATGGTCATTTAAAGCTCTTTGAGCGTGCGAAAGCGTTGGGAGACTATTTGATTGTAGCTGTCCAGAAGGATGAGGAGATTCATAAAACCAAGCCGGAAGCCAAGGTTCTGTATACCACTGCCCAGCGTATGGAGATTGTGGGCGCACTGCGTTCCGTAGACAGGGTGATTGAATACAGTCAGGTGGATGAAACCATTAAAACGGTGGACTTTGATATTTTTGCAATCGGTGAAGATCAAACCCATGCGGGTTTCCAGCGCGCCAAGCAGTGGTGTTTGGAAAACGGAAAGCAGGTGATCCTGCTGACCCGCACCCCTAACATCTGTTCCTCTGGCATTAAAAAGCAACTGGACGGTAAATAATAAGGAGAGTCGTTTATGAGTCAGAAAGAAATGCAGATGTGCCAGATCCAACAGGAATCCCTAAAGATTTTGGACACCGTTTCCGCCTTGTGTGAGAAACTGCATCTTCGTTACTATCTTGCCTACGGCACTTTGATCGGGGCTGTGCGGCATCAAGGATTCATTCCCTGGGATGATGACATCGACATTATGATGCCCCGGGAGGATTACAATGTGCTGCTTCAGTATTTTCTGGACCATGCGGAAGAAATGAAGCCACTGGAGCTGTACAGCACGTATAATTGTCCTGCGTATCCGTATATGATTTCCCGGATTAGCAATAGCGAATACGTACTGGATGTGCACAACGAAAAGCCTTACGGACTTGGGCTGTTTATTGACATCTATCCCATGGACGGCATGGGCTGCACAGTGGAGAGCTACGAAGCACTGAAAACAAAAGCCTCGCGGTATTCCTCCCTCTGTTTCCTTTCCACCCGCCTTCGCTGTGAGAAGGGAAACACCAAGAAAAAATGGAAAATGCTTGTTAAATACCCTGCGTTCTTGTTTGCCCACCTGTGTGGCAAGAATCTGTTTGTCAGAAAATTGGAGGCCATGGCTGCAAAGTGCGATTATGACAGCAGCACCTATGTGGGGTGCTTGGTTTGGGGCTCCGATGGCATAAAGGGCGTTTTCCCAAAAGAATGGTTTGAAAGCACCGCAGATGTAACCTTTGAGGGGAGAACCTATAAGGCACCCGGAAAGTACCACGAGGTACTGAGCCGACTGTATGGGGACTATATGCAGTTGCCCCCGGAAAAGGACCGCATTGCCCACCATTTCTACAAAGCCTATAAAAAAGATAACTGACCGGAGAAGAACCATGAAAAAATTTCTGGCATTGTTTAAGAAGGTCGGTGGCAAAGCTGTGCTTTGCCAGTACCTTCGCGCCCATGTTATTTTGTTTGCGCTGGTACAGACGGCACTGAATGGCTTTTCCAAAAAGTCTTTGGAAATTGTGCGGCTTGCCGTAAATAATAAAATTCTTTGTAAGCTGCGCAGGAAGTACCACCGCTTTATTGCACAGCATAAAGCTTCTGTCCAACCTGCTTCCCGGAAACAATCCAATAAGGTTTGGGTCTGCTGGTTTCAAGGTATGGATAACGCACCGGAGCTGGTGCAGCGTTGTTACCGCTCTTTGCAGGAGAATCTTCCGGGCCGGGAGATCATCCTGCTGACGGAAGATAATTATAAGGATTATGTAAACCTTCCGGATTATATCGAGGAGAAGGCGGCAAAGGGTATTATTCCCAAGGCGCAGTATTCAGATCTTCTGCGGCTGGAATTATTGATTCGTCATGGTGGCACTTGGATTGACGCAACGGTTTTCTGCTCGGGTCCCCGGATTCCCGACTATATGCTCGACAGTGAGCTGTTTATGTTCCAGAAACTGAAGCCGGGACTGGACGGCCAGGCAACCAGCGCGTCCAACTGGTATATGACCGCCTGCACCAACCATCCTATTTTGGTGCTGACCCAGGCACTTTTATATGAATACTGGAAAACCCACAAGGCATTGTTGGATTATTTCATTTTCCACCTGTTTTTCCAGCTTGCCATTGAAACATATCCCCACGAATGGGAAAAAGTGATCCCCTTCAGCAGCTCTGTGCCCCACATTTTGCTGCTGCGGATGTTTGAAGCGTTCGATGAAACCACATGGAACGCTGTGCAGGAGATGACCCCGTTCCACAAACTGTCTTATAAGTTTACCCGGGAGGACGCACAAAAGCCCGGAACATACTACCGGATGCTGGTGGACGGTGGTATTGACAGAAAAAACTGAAAAACCCGGTGGATGGGTCTTGTATTTGGAGGAGAAAGGCAATGGAGCATAACACAGAACAGTCTTTTTTGGTGAAAGATTTCTTTTCTTTTACCAGAACAGAGCTGCTGGTCAAGTTAATATTGCTGTTTCCGATCACGACCCTGTTTCAGAATCATATCGGCATACTCAATAAGCTACTGTTTTTTATGGTGCTGGCTGTGCTGTTTTGCACAAACATAGTCCGTCGCGGACCGTTTGCCTATATGGCTGTGGTTTCCGGGCTGTGGTTATTTTCCATGGTAGTTACACCACTGGCGGCACTAAAACTGAATCTGAATATGGCATTTTACTATATCTTCCTGGTTTTTTACTTTGTGTTTGTGCTGACGGACCAGAAGAAGATATGGGACATTCTGGTCAGAAACAGAGGATATATCCTGGGGATTGTGGTGTTTTACACCCTGGTAGTGGCGGTGTCGATTTTTATGCCCAGTGCCTATCAGCAGTCCACTGCCGGCGGCTGGGGCGATGAAAAGTACTTCGTTTCCATTTCGGACAGTCCTAACCGGGTGGGTCCGGCGTCGGTATTTGTAGTGGTGCTCATTACGTTTCTTATTAAAACAGGCACGCACTGGTCTGTGGCGGCGCTGTCCTTGCCCCACCTTTATGTGTTCCTTATGGGCGGCAGCCGCACCTATTTTGTAGTTGGTGCTTGTACGATGGTGGTGCTGTTCTATGTGATGCTGCCACAGAAGAAATGGTTTTTCCTGAGCTTGATCCCATTGGGTGTTGTGGGTGTCATACTGGTGCTTAATAGCAACATGATGGCAAAATTTGCTGCCACTTTTCAGGCGGGGCAAGGGTTGTCCCAAGAGGAATTTTGGCGGCGGCTGACCAATACCCGCTCTATTTTCTGGGTGGAGCAGCTAAAGCTGTTTTTTGCCACCCCATGGTATAAACAGCTTTTGGGCAACGGTATCAATTTTACCACCCATCAATACGGTTTGTGGGCGCACAGTGATTTTATCGAGATTCTATGCAGCTACGGTTATGTGGGTCTTATTAATTATCTGGGTATCATGTTCTATACCATAGGTAATCTGCTAAAGTCGAAGAAACGGCACTTTTTTATAAAGTGCGTTTGCGTATTTATCTGGTTCTTCAACGCGTTCTTTAATTTCTTTTACTGCTATTTCTGTGCTATGCTGTGCTATCCAATTCTGCTATTGGTCATAAAGCATATAGATGATGATTGCACCAAAAAATAAAGGAAGATCTGAAGGGATGATTTTCTATGAAGGTTGCAGTTCTGCTTTCTTCTTATAACGGAGAAGAATATATACAGACACAAATTGATTCCATATTGGCACAACACGGTCCTATGGATGTTGATCTTTGGGTTCGGGATGACGGATCTACTGACAGCACCCATCAGATCCTACAGCGCTACGCGGAGGAAGGAAAACTGCATTGGTATACCGGCGAAAATTTGCGCAGTGCAAGAAGTTTTATGAACCTTTTGAAGCATTGTGAAGGGTATGACTATTATGCCTTTGCAGATCAGGACGACTATTGGATGCCGGAAAAAGTGTACAGTGGCGTTCGGGCGTTGTCAGAGCAGACCGGCCCGGCACTGTACTTTGCAAATGCAGAGCTGGTAGATCGCCAGCTTTCCGGTTTGGGTCGTAATGTATACAGGAAAAGCCCCAAATTGGATTTTGAAACGCTCTCCTGCGCAGGCAGTATTTTAGGATGTGCGATCGTGCTAAACAGTCATTTGGCAAAAATTGTGCAGGAAAAGGATATGCCGGAGCAAATTCCAATGCATGATTTTTATGTGAGCCTTCTTTGCCTTGCCTTTGATGGAATGATCATTTATGATCCTGTTGCTTATATTAAGTATCGTCAACATGGACACAATGTGGTCGGTGTGCCGAACGGATTGATCGGCACAATAAAAAGCAGGCTCGCAGATATTTGCACGAGAGAAACTGTCAGCATTGCACAGATGGCAGAAACAGTATTGCGGTTATATGGAGAGCAGTTGTCTGACGACAAGAAAAAATGGCTAAGTAAAATTGAAAACTATCGAAAGTCATTTATCAATCGGGTCATGTTGGCGTGTTCTCTGAAAACACGGTATGTGAATTGGAATATGGCACTAAAGTTGCGGCTTTCTATTTTATTTGGCAACCGGTAAGGCAGAATCCGGCGGGCAATGTAATGAAAGCCAACGGGAGGTCGCTATGATAAAATGCACACTTTTGAGCTATCTCACCAGTGGTACGATGGCCGGTTATATGCTATATGATTTGATGCAATCTCCAGAGGTTAAAGTCCTTACTGGGCAGCCGGAGGGCCATAGGAAGAGAGGAAGGGGCGGCAGGTTGTTTTATCGCTTGCTCTGGGAGCTGAAATTGTATCATCTTCCAATGCAGGCACCCCGTCGTAGTTGGGTGCTAATTCCCAACGAAACGATGCTTACTGTACGGGCATCGGTGTTGCGGTATATGCAGCGCAAAGGTCTGCGTATTGTGGCACTGATGATTGATCCTGTGGATGCCCCATATCTTACGGCAGCACGGGCAAAGGAATTGTTGCAGCAAGTGGAATTTGACAAGGTGTTGACATTTGATCCCAGTGATGCAGAACAATATGGTTGGCAGTATGTCAATACATTATATTCCCGGTTCCCGGTGGAACGGATAATGAAGAAAAGTGATTTATTCTATATCGGCACAGTGAAGGATCGTCTCTCTGCCTGTGTAGAGCTGTTAAAGCAGTCGGCAGATTGCGGAGCTGATTTTTGCCTGAAACTATTGGGAACAAATGCAAAGCAGCAGGAACAGTTGCCTGCTGAGGCGGTTTTGGAAAAGCCACTGCCTTATCCCGAGACCCTTTCCTGGCTGTTAGGAACAAATTGTATTTTGGATATGACCCAACCTGGTCAGACAGGTATTACCTTGCGATATTATGAAGCTGTAGTCTACAACAAAAAGCTTCTAACGAACAATCGACATATTGTTCATTTGCCGGGATATGATCCGGTTACAATGCGTATCTATGATGATATAACTAAGTTGGACTGGGAATGGATATGCGAAAAAAATCCAGACAATAGTTCTTATGACGGAAAATTCAGTCCTGTGCATCTGTTGTCATTGCTAAAGGATTAGTACCTACAAGAAGGTTATTCTTGATTCGGCTACTTATCTTAAATGCCGTCAGCGTGGAAACAAAGTGGCGGGTGTACCTAATGGACGGATCGGCGTATTGAAAATGAGAATCGCAGACATTACAACTAAAGAAACTATCGGCATGGCAAGAGTTTGATATGGCGTTTTCTGCCACATGTTTTTGTAAGAAGGAGTCTGTTATGTTTATTCTTAGTTCTCTAAAAAGAAAGATTGCATTTAAGATGTTTCAAAAAAAATGGCGTCGCAGAAATAGGCATAACAGAACCTGTGTAAAGGCACCTTTTAATATGGATCTGGTACATGTTGGAAAGAAAACCTATGGATGTATAGATGTGCATTTACAAAATAAAATTAATAAGCTGCAAATTGGAAATTACTGCTCGATTGCTGAGCATGTACGTTTTTTGGTTAGTGCAGATCATCAGACGACCAGAATATCGACTTTCCCGTTTCGTGTTTTTTGTTTGGGACATGCTATGGAGGGAGGCTCCAAAGGGGATATCGTTGTTGAAGATGATGTGTGGATAGGCTATGGCGCTACAATCCTGTCCGGAGTGCATATTGGTCAGGGTGCTGTTATTGCTGCTGGTGCAGTTGTTGCAAGGGATGTGCCTCCTTATGCCATAGTTGGCGGTGTTCCTGCAAAAATTATTAAGTATCGGTTTGCTCCTGAATTGATCGAAGAGCTCTTGAATGTGGACTTTTCAAAATTGGACACTGATATGATTCGCACACACGAAGAAAGTCTTTATCAAGAGCTTACATCCAAAGAACAGTTGGATTGGATGCCAAAGCGTTCCGCGAAGAAAGGATAACGAGAATGAAAGAAATGTATCGACTTTTGAACTTTGCCGATCTGGGTGACGAGCGGGGAAAGCTGGTTGTGATTGAAGGAAATCAGAACATTCCCTTTGCCATTCAGAGGGTGTTCTATATTTACGGCTCGGATGATACCGTAGTCCGGGGACAGCACGCCAACCGGGAATCAGAGTTCGTTTTGGTCAATGTTGCCGGCACTTCCAAGGTGAAGATCACTGACGGCAAGCGCAAGGAGATCGTGGAACTGAATCGCCCCATGGATGGTGTATATCTTCCCAAAATGGTGTGGAAGGAAATGTACGACTTTTCCCCGGATTCTGTACTGCTGGTGCTTGCAAGTACCCACTATGACGGCAGCGAGTACATCCGGAATTACGATGATTATTTGAAGATCATGGAGGCACATAATGGCTGATAAATTACTTCTTTCTCTGTGTATGCCCACCAATGGCGTAGAACAGTGGGTCTTTCCTGTTCTTGACAGTATTTATAGCCAGGGTGTGGATGAGACTCGGTATGAAGTGGTTGTTATGGATAACGGAGATAACGAAAACTTTGGCAGGCGGATGCGGGAATATGCCGAAAAGCATTCCAATCTGAACTACCAGAAAACCGATGCCAAGCTGTTCCAAAGTGAGATCGCCTGCTACCGGCAGGCAAAAGGTGCGTTTATTAAATTCCTGAACCACCGGACCAAGCTGGTACCCGGTGCGCTGGAAAGCTTCCTGGTTTTTGTAGAGCAGAATCTCATGGAAAAACCTGTTGTGTATTTCGCAAACGGTGTGATAAAGCAGGACGAGGAGACATGCACCTACGACAGCTTCGACGGCTTTGTAAAGGGCCTGTCCTACTGGTCTTCCTGGTCCACCGGTATGGGGTTCTGGAAAAAAGATTTCGACAGCATTCCTGTCGGTACGGTGTTTAACGAGCTGTTTCCCCATACTACAATTTTGTTCCACCAGCGCAAACGGGGACGCTATGTTATTGATAACCGGGTCTTGCTGGACGAGATCCCCGTGGGCAACATTCCCAAGGGCAGATATGATCTGTTTTTTGCTTTTGCTGTGGAGTACCCGGCGATCATCAACGATCTGTTCCGTAGTGGCGATATTACCGTCCAGACCCTTCACGCTGTGAAGCAGGCAAACCTCCGGTTCGTTTCTGAGCTTTACTATGTACATGTATGCCGAAAGAGGAAATGCTCTTACGACCTGTCTTCCTATGAAACTTCCATTGGCATATTCTATTCAAAGGCGGCAGTCAGACACCAGATCCTGAAGATGATTGCCGGAAACCAGATACGGAAGGTCAAGCGGCTGTTTTCAAAATAAAAGGGAGGAATCATCCATGAATGTTCCGTTTTTGTCTTTAAAAGATATTACAAATAAATACAGCAAAGAGATCCATGAGGCTGTTGACAGAGTTGTGGATAGCGGCTGGTATCTGCAAGGCAATGAGAATGCCGCCTTTGAAGCAGATTATGCTGCTTATATCGGAACAGATCACTGCATCGGGGTAGCCAATGGTTTGGATGCTTTGATTCTGATTCTGCGTGCCTATATGGAAATGGGCGTGATGAAGCCGGGGGATGAGGTCATTGTCCCTGCCAATACCTACATTGCCACCATTCTCGCTATTACGGAAAATGGCTTGGTTCCCGTGCTGGTAGAACCGGACATCCACACTTATCAGATCGATGACAGCAAAATTGAAGCAGCCATTACCGAGAAGACCCGGGCAATTATGATCGTCCACCTCTACGGCAAGTGCGCATATACCGAAAAAATCGGAGAACTGTGCAAGAAGTATGATCTGAAGCTGATTGAGGACAATGCGCAGGCCCACGGTTGCATGTACGGTCAAACCAAAACCGGGGCTCTGGGCGATGCTGCGGGACACAGCTTCTATCCCGGAAAGAATCTGGGTGCGCTGGGCGACGGCGGCGCGGTAACTACCTCTGATGCTGCGCTGGCGCAGGAGATCCGGGTTCTTGCCAACTATGGCTCCTCCAGAAAGTATGTATTTCGGTATCAGGGAAAGAACAGCCGTCTGGATGAGCTCCACGCAGCCGTGCTGGCTGTGAAGCTGAAGTATCTGGATGAGGACAATGCCCGCAGAGTTGCCATCGCCAACCGCTATCTCAAGGAGATTACCAATCCCAAACTGGTTATGCCCATGGCAAGCGAAAATGGCAACAATGTCTACCACATTTTCCCTGTGCGGACCACGGACAGGGATGGACTTCAGAGCTACTTGGCTGACCAGGGGATTCAGACGCTGATCCACTATCCAATCGCTCCCCATAAGCAGGAGGCATATCGGCAGTGGAACAACGATTCCTACCCCATTACCGAACAGATTCATGCCACAGAGCTAAGCCTGCCTATGAGTCCCACTCTGACAGATGAGCAGGTCAGCTATGTGATTGAAAAGATAAATCAGTGGTAAGAGGTGTTTTGAAGATGAAATACGAAAATAAATATTTTATCTATGACGCCCCCAAGACCGGCTCGCTCAAGGAGCGGATCCGGACAGCTCTGTATGCCCTTAGGGGAGCGTGCTATAAGTTGCAGATGAACTTGCAGCAGCCCAAGGGTGGGAAGGACAAGCAGTATAATGTTTCTTTCTGTACCATTTTTAAAAATGAGGCACCTTATCTGAAGGAGTGGATCGAATACCACAAAATCGTTGGAATTGACCACTTTTATCTGTATAACAACAATTCCGAGGACGATTATCAATCTGTGCTGCAGCCTTATGTGGAAAGCGGCATTGTAACACTGCTGGACTGGCCCTATAATCAGGCACAGATGGCTTGCTACAAGGATTGTGTCAAGCGT
The DNA here is from genome assembly GCA_045647705.1 of Faecousia sp. Taxonomy (GTDB): domain Bacteria; phylum Bacillota; class Clostridia; order Oscillospirales; family Oscillospiraceae; genus Faecousia. Next base: position 36,775 of record JAZRMP010000001.1, on the reverse strand, counting down.
TTTCGCAATGAGACAAAATGGTTGGGCTTCATTGATTTGGATGAGTTTGTTACGCCCAAGTCCACCGAGGATGTCTACAGCTTTTTGAAGCCTTTTGAAAAGAACCGTGGCGCGGTGATGATTTATTGGAAGTTGTTCGGTACCAGTGGCCGCTTCGACCGGGACATCAACGGTCTGGTGGCGGAGGACTTCACTGTCTGCTGGAAGAAATATTGCGACATTGGCAAGTGTTTCTACAATACCCGGTACGGCTTTCATGAAGATTCTCCCAAGAACGTGATTCTCCACCATCGATTCTGTGCAAGCCTCAATGGGAAGGACATTCCTCCTGTAAATCTTTTTGACAAGGTTTGCTGCGGCAATCTGCACGTGGCTACCCAGGCGGATTTCCCCATCCAGATCAATCATTACTTCACCAAATCCTACAAAGAGTACGCTATGAAGCGTTCTAAGGGAGATGTGTATTTTAAGATCAATCCTCATGATGAAGAATACTTCTATCATCACGAGATGAAATGCATGGATACGGATTATGCTGCCTACAGGTATCTGATTAAGCTGAAGAAAGCTATGGAGCGCACCGGAAATAAGAGGTTCTTATGAAAGATAAGATCATTGTGTTTCTGAAAAAAATACTGCGCATTTACCGCAGATTCCGGGCAATGCTCCGCTACCATAAAGGGCGGATGATCCGGGATGTGATCGCTCTGGGCTACCGGCGGCATCCCTTGCAGGATAAGATCGTCATTGCCAACTTCAACGGCAGAGGGTTTGGCTGCAATCCCAAGTATATTGCCCTGGAACTGCTGCGGCAGAAGGTCCCTTATGAAATCGTGTGGCTGGTCAACGACATGGATACACCCGTGCCGGAAGGGATTCGCAAAGCACCCTTTGACGGCCCTGAAAGCTATTACGAGCTTGCCACTGCCCGGGTTATTATCAACAATGTAAAAGGCGACCTGAACTGGCGCAAACGCAAGGGACAGTATTACATCGAAACATGGCATGGGGGCTTCAGCTTCAAGCTGGTGGAAAAGGATGCCATGGCGGTGCTGCCCAGAGACTATATTTCCGAATCCAAAAGAAATTCCCGGGATACGGATCTGATGCTCTCCGGCAGCAAGCTCCAAAGCCGGGAGTACAGACGGGCATTCTGGTGCACCTGTGAAATTCTGGAACGGGGTCTGCCCCGGAACGATGCATATTACAACAAAACCCCTGCCGAGATCGACGGCATCCGAAAGAATCTGGGCTTGGGTCCGGAAACAAAGGTGGCTATGTACGCGCCTACCTTCCGTACCGGTGCAGATACGCTGGAAACCTACGGTCTGGATATGGCTGGGACACTGAAGCTGCTGCGGCAGCACTGGGGCGGGGAGTGGGTTTTGCTTTTCCGCCATCATCCCAATCTGCACTTTTCCATTGACACCGCAGGGGAGCCCGGTTTGATGGATGTGAGTGAGTATCCGGATATGCAGGAACTGGTGCTGGTAAGTGATGTGCTGATTACAGACTATTCCACAACCATCTTCGATGCGGCGTGTCTTAACAAAACGATCCTGCTCTTTGCAGCCGATCTGGAGGAATACAGAAAGCTCAGAGGGCTTCATCCTATTTACGATACGCTGCCTTATCCCATTGGATATAACAACGCCGAGTTTGCTGAGGTCATCCGGAACTTTGACCGGGAGGACTATACTGCCAAGGCGGATAAGTTCTTGGGAGAATTTGGTTCTTTTGAGGATGGCCATGCCTCCGAAGCAGTGGTACAGAGGATTCGGGCGTGGATGGAGCAGGGAAAGACAGAAAGGAACTGACCATGGAAGAGAATACCGAGAATATAAAGGGGAAAGCACTTTCCGGTTTTGCATGGCGTTTTTCTGAGCGCTTGCTGACCCAGGGTGTCAGTTTCCTGATTTCTGTGGTGCTGGCAAGACTGCTGATGCCGGAGCAGTATGGCGTTATTGCCATTGTTACCATTTTTATATCCCTTGCGGATGTGTTTGTGGTAAACGGTCTCGGTACGGCACTGATTCAGAAAAAAGAGGCAGATGAGCTGGATTTTAACACCATCTTTTATGCAGGTATCGGTCTTTCGGTGATTCTGTATGCGGTTGTATATTTCAGCGCCCCCTTAATTGCTTTCATTTATAAAAATGAAATGATTACACCTGTACTGCGGGTCATGGGACTGCGGATCCCTGTTGCTGCGTTCAATTCAGTGCAGCAAGCGGTGGTGTCCCGTAGAATGGATTTTAAAAAATTCTTTCTGGCTACCTCCTTGGGAACGCTGCTGTCCGGTGTTCTGGGTATCATTCTTGCGTATGCCGGTGCCGGTGTGTGGGCACTGGTGGCACAGAATATGAGCGGCACGGTGTTCAATACAATCATATTATTTATTGTTGTTGGTTGGCGACCCAAATGGGCATTCTCCTTCCTGCGGCTCAAGGGGCTGTTTTCCTTTGGCAGTAAGGTGATGCTGACCAATTTCATCGGTACGTTGTTTAACCAAATCAAAGGCCTGATTATTGGCGTCAGGTATACCACCACGGATCTTGCCTATTACAACCGGGGTGAAAAAATCCCTATGCTGATCTCCACCAATGTGGAGTCCACCATTGATTCTGTGCTGTTCCCGGTGCTTTCCAAAATTCAGGAGGACAAGGAACGAACAAGGAATACCTGTAGACGCTTTTTGGATGTTGGCAGCTATATTATTATGCCCTTAATGGTAGGACTTGCGGTAACATCCGAAAATGTAATAAGGGTTCTGCTGACAGATAAATGGCTGCCTAGTTTGCCTTTTATGCAGTTGGTTTGTCTGCAACAGGCGTTTTCTATTTTGAACACAGCCAATATTCAGGTTATTAAGGCACAGGGCGAGGGTAATGCGCTGCTGCAACTTGAGTTTTTCAAAAAACCCATCTATGTAGTGATTTTGCTGATTACCATGCAGTTCAGCCCCTATGCCATGGCGGTGGGCGCGCTGGGTTATGAGTTGGTGGCGGCGGCCATCAATTCCCGGCCTACCGGCAGACTGATCGGCTATACCATCGGACAACAGATAAAGGACATTTTGCCCAACTTGCTGCTGTCCGGAGGAATGGCACTGTGTGTATGGCTGGTAGGCATGCTGCCTCTGAGCAGAGTGCTGGTCCTGGTGTTGCAGGTGGCGGTCGGTGCCGGTATGTATATTGGACTTTCTGCCCTGTTCCGTGTAAGCGGTTATGAATATATCCTCAATACCGTTAAAAAGATGCTCAAAAAGAAGTGAGAGCAAGCAAGATTCCCCATGGCTGTGCCGTGGGGAATCCTGCTATTTTTTCAGCTCCTGCTTGATCTGCGTGGTGCTGATCTCCGGGGTTCGGGGCAGGTATACCACCTGCGCGCCCTCTTCAGTGAGGAAGTCAAATTTACCCTTCCAGTCGTCGCCCATAACAAAGGTGTCGATGTGGTAGGTGTGAATGTCTGTGCGCTTTTGCTCCCAGTTTTCTTCAGGGATCACCAGATCCACATAGCGGATGGCTTCCAGCATGGCTTTGCGCTGTTCGTAGTTAAAGTAGCAATTCTTTCCCTTTTCATTCCGGTTGAACGCGTCGGTGGAGATAGCCACGATCAAATAATCTCCCAAAGCCTTTGCCCGGCGCAACAGATTCAAATGGCCGTAGTGCAGCATGTCGAAGGTTCCGTAAGTGATTACACGCTTCATGCTGAAATCTCCCTTCTGATTATACAGTACCGGACTAGTATACCCACCGGGAAGCCGTATAAATCAATGGCTGCTGACTTGCGTTTGCAAAAGGCTTATGTTATACTGACATCAGCAAGAGGTGAAAATGATGATCGATATGCACAGCCATATATTGCCTCAGATGGACGATGGCAGTAAAAGCGTGGAAATGTCTATGGAGATGCTTGCCCGGTTGGGGGAGCAGGGCGTGGACATAGTGGTGGCAACGCCCCATTTTCTAGCGGCAAAGGACTCGCCGGAGAACTTTCTGCGCCGTCGTGAAGAGGCGTTTGCTATGCTGGACCGGGATGAGGCGGCTTTGCCACGGATATTGCTGGGTGCAGAGGTTGCTTACTTTGACGGCATGAGCCGCAGTGGGGAACTGGGCAAGCTGTGTCTGGGCGATTCCCGGCTGGTGCTTGTGGAGATGCCCCACGGGGAATGGTCCCGGCGGATGGTGGCAGAGGTGTGCGACATTCCGGTGCAGTTGGGATTGCAGCCGGTATTGGCCCATGTAGACCGCTACCGGGCGCAGTTTGACCGGTATCGGCGGCAGCTTGCAGAACAGGGGGTACTGTTCCAATTTAACGCGGATGTGCTTGCAGGTTTTTGGTCCCGCAGATGGGCACTGGGGCTGCTGCGCAGGGGAGAACTGCACATGATGGGGTCTGACTGCCACAACCTGGATAAACGCCCCCCAAAGATGGATCAGGCTGCCCGGATCATCAAAAAGCATCTGGGCGCGGATGCCCTGGAGAACATCACCGCTTTTACCGCGCGGTCTCTGGGACTATAGATGCGGCAGGGTTAAGGTGCCGGCAAGAGGGAATCGCGGGCAAATACCGGTTTTTTAAAGAGAAATTACAGGGAGAGGTAACTGAACTTCCAAGGCTTTTGGGGATTCTGCCCAAACAAAAGGAAGATTTTTGTAGGAATTGATAATTGCGATTTTTTATAAGGTGTTGTATCATAGACTTGACTGTGTGTACCCTACGCTGAAAGAGCTTTAGCGCGTGGGAAAACAGCCAGGTCTTTTTACTTTCCGAAAGAGATCTGCCCAAAGCGTAGGGAAACCAAAAGCAATAAATGGAAGGAGAAAAGAAAATGAAGCAAGAATCTAGCAAGAAAAACAAAAAGCTGATTTGGCTCATTGCAGGTCTGGCAGCGCTGCTGGTAGTTGTCGGCGTGGTATTGGCAATTTTTGTCTTACCCGGCGGCTCCGGCGACGAAGGACCTGTAGGCGGTCGTCCCGAACTGTATTGGAACGTGGACAGACAGCTCTACATAGGCGATGAGACATCAGGAGGGCTTTCTACCCGTGAGCCTGCTGAGGACGGACTGTATCATATCCGTTTCTCTATCAACGGCGAACTGGTGGAATATACCTTTGCAGACAAGCGTCTGGTTAATGTAATCGATAACATGGATGTTATGGCTCTGGTTAAAGACGCAGAGGGTAACGCCATCGATGCCCTTAGCCCGGACACTGTGGCTACAGAGGTTGCAAAGGGTTTTTTTGTTCAGGGAATGAATGGAAACAACCTGAATCTGAACTCTTCCATCGTTATGAATGGTATGCAAAATCCCATAGAGATCTGCGAGCTGACGCAGGTTTACAATGTGGATGCGATGGCTGAGGTGCCCGGCCAGATCGATGAGTTGGAAATGATGGATAAGGTCCTTGTCTATTCCAACGATATGGGTCAAGTTACCCATATTTATATTCTGGAGCGTCAGCCCGAGGCTGAGGTCTACTGGCGTGTTGGCAAGTACTACGACTCCACTAAGAAGGAAACCACCCGTGAGCCCGATGAGAACGGTGTCTACACCCTTGTATTCGCTAAGGATGGTAAGCATGTGGAGCTGAAGTGCAAGGACAAGGCACTGGTCGATAAAATCGATGCCGAGGGTGTTGAGTACAATGCGCCCAAGGGCTTGCAGTTTGACGAGGAAGGCTACATCGTCGGGCTGGTGGATCCTGCGGTTGCCCTGCGTGGCAGACTGGCAGGTTCTGAGTACCACATCACCGAGATGAACGGCAACACCATCACGGCTACTTATCTCCTTTCCGGCAAGGAGAACGGCAAAACCTTCACTGTTACCGTTCCCGAGGACTGCCCCATTTATAACGTCTGTGTGGGCGGCTCTGCTGACATGATTGGCGAGCCCACCGAGCTTCAGTTGACTGACCGTATTATCTGCTACACAGACATGGAGGGCAAGCCCATCCTGATCTATGTTGTGTTCCGTATGGTAGATGTTCCCGTATACTGGAACATTACCCAACTGTACAACTCTACGACCAAGCTGACCAACCGTGTACCCGATGGTAACGGTTACTATGTCTTCAAGATGGCAACCGGCGGTAAGCAGGTTACCCTGCGCACCAAGGACCAGGCGATTGCCAGCACGATTGACAGCTTCTCCCACTTTACGTGCGGTCTTGATGTAGAAGGCGACATTATTAAGCGTGTATACCGGTCCTGGTATGTTACTGGCGGCGACAGATACGGCGTGGCTGCCGAGCGGTTTGCAATCAGCCAGACCGGCGCGATCCTGTCCTTTGCGGATAATGTTGCCAGAAGCAGCTATGATAGCCCCACCAACCTGATCCTGTCGGCAGACGTGGAAATCTACGATGTTACCGGTTATCCCGGTACCACCGTCGGTGAGCCTACCACTATAACCCCAGGCGATACCTTCCGCCTCCTGACAGACTATAACAACAACATCACCCATATCTTTGTGGTGAACAGATACACCGGATTCCCCATCTACTATAACTACTCCCGTAGTTACAATTCTGCTACGGCAGAGACCAGCCGCACGCCGGATGCAGATGGCTACTATGTCTATGAGATGGCATCCCGTGGCAAGACCGTAACGGTCAAGACAAAGGATAAGTCTATTGCGTCTGTCATTGATAAGCAGAACGCACCTATCGTTGCACTGGATGTCAGAGACGGCATCGTGCGTGGCGCATATCCTGCGGTTTCTTCTCTGGAGTGCGGCTATAAGACTGCCAACTATCATCTCTTTGAGAGCATGACTGAGGATGGAACCATGACTGCTACCATCTCCGGCAGAGAGAACGAGCACTTCACCTTTAAGGTCGCCAAGGATGTGAAGATCTACAACTGTAGTGAAGTGTATAACAATAACAGAGGCGAGCAGGTCTCTGAGATTCAGTACTTTGATCAGATCCAGGCTGTGGCGACCAAAGTAACTGGCGAGATCAAAGAGATCTACATTATGAAGCGCCAGGCAGAATCCAAGTTCTATTACAATATCGCCAACAAGTACAACTCCAAGACCAAGGAGACGACCCGTGAGCCCAATGAAGATGGCTACTATGTATTGGACTTGGTGGCTGACGGCGTTTTGAAGCAGTTCAGAACCAAGGACAAAGCTCTCGCCTCTATGGCGGACTACTATGCAACGAAGCCCTTTGGTATGCGTGTTAGTGGCGACATTATCAAGAGTGTCTTTAGTGCTACCTCTATCAAGGGCGTTAAAGCTGAAATCGCAAATAACTACGATGTTATGGGCGTCAGCAACGGCAAGCTGAGCTTGACTAACTACTGGCCCGGATCTTCCAACATGGGCAAGAGCACGGAGCAGACCCTGGCCTCCAACTACAAGGCGTATGATGTCAGCCCCTATGCGGATCCCATGGGCGGAAAAGTCAAGCTGGCTAAGGGCGATCACCGCATCATCTGCTACACCAATAAAGCTGGTGAGGTAGAGTGGGTCTTCATCCGGTACAGAAATACCCACCAGAAGGGCTACATTAGCTACTGTGAGCACTGTAACAAGAACGTTTACTGGCTGCCCTACACCGGCGACACTTACTCTACTTACGGTACAGATGCCCACCTGTATCTGGCTTCTGACTGCAGTTACAAGCAGAAGACCCACGGCAAGCTGGATATGCCGGAATCCGAGCGCACGGATGCGGTTCTGGACCTGAACGGTCATACCCTTCAGAGCACCAACGGCCGTTGTTTCCTGGTCTATGGCGACCTGACCATTCTGGATACTGTGGGCGGCGGTAAGATCCTCGGCGGCATGAAGGACAATGAAGCCAACGGCGGTGCTGTCATGCTGGGCAAGGGTGGTAATCTGACCCTGCTTAGCGGTACGCTGGCTGAGAATCCTGAGAGCTTGACCAACACCGCAGGCGGTGTCCTGTATGTGGGCAAGGGTTCTACCTTTACTATGCGTGGCGGCCTGGTCGAGGGCGGTACAGCTTCCCAGGGCGGCGGCAATATTTACATTCAGGAAGCCACCTTCAATATGACCGGCGGCACCGTTAAGGGCGATATTCTTGTTATGAGTCCGGATGCCAAGATCAACATTGGCGGCAAGGCTAACATTACCATGGGTAATGAATACGGTCTGAGATTGGCGCAGGGCGTCATCCTGCCTCTGGACGGCATTACTGCCGATACCAAGGTCGTGGTGGATGCAGCAGGCGTCTTTACCGAAAAGTCCGATAAGATCGAAAGCTATAAGGCAAACTTCTCTCCCTCCACTACGGAGTTCCCCCTGACTGTGAAGGGTGGGGCTTTGGCAGGCGGTTTGCTGAGACATTGTGAGCACTGCGATAAGGATGTATATTTCACCCGCTACGTAACCAGCGAGTGCAGAGGCTCCTCCCACATGGTGATGGTTGAGGATAAGACCGTAGGTGAGCAGATCACCATCGGCTCCTCCAGCAGACATACCGATGATGTTGTTATCGATCTGAACGGCCACACCATTACCGTTACCAAGACTGGCGATAGCGGCCAGGCAACCGGTCGTTTTGCGCTGCTTTACGCAAAGCTGTCCATTATGGATACCAGCGCAGGCGGCAAGGGCAAGATCGTCTCCAACTACAGCTCCAACCGTTCTGCCGGCTTGATTTTGGCAAGCTCCGGTGCGGTACTGAATCTGTACAGTGGTGAGATCACCATGGCAGACGGTGTTTCTGTGGAAAACTCCGGCGGTTTGATTGCCTTGTCCGGTTATAAGAACACCGAAACCACCAAGAAGGACGGCGCTGTTATGAATATCTACGGCGGCGTGGTCTCCAACGGTGTTGCAAAGAGTGGTGGTAACATCTCCATCAGCGAGGGTTCCACTCTGAATGTCTACGGCGGTGAGATCAAGAACGGTAAGACCCATCTGGCAATAGCGAAGCCTCTGACCACCGATAAGGACGGCAAGGTAACTTCTTACAGCTATACCAGTGGCTTGGGCGGCAACATCTACATGTCCAAGAACTCTAAGCTGAACATCGGCAATGCCTCTGGCGAAACTGCTGCAATTACCGGTGGTAAGGCAAGAATCGGCGGCAACGTCTATGCGCCTGCCGGTGCGCTCGTAACCGTTGAAAAGACCGGTGTAGTCTCCGGCGGTTCTACGCTTGAGCATCGTACCAACGAGTTGGATAAGGCTTTCGTCGGCGGCAACATTTACAGCCTGGGCACCGTGATCGTGAAGGGTAAAGTTTCCGACGGCACTGCATGGGGCGGCGGCAACATCAGCATTGGCGGCGGCAGCAAGCTGACCATTGACGGCGGTGTCGTAGAAAACGGCGTTGCAACCGGCTATCCCGGCGGTAACATCTACGGCAACAATGCAGTTGTCGAGCTGATCAACAATGCTCTGGTTACCGATGGTGTTACTGAGACACTGTACGGCGGCAACATCTCTATGGGCTCCGGCGGTGAAGTTTATATCACCAACTCCACTGTTTCCAATGGTAAGGCACAGACCAACGGTGGCAATATCTATCATGCCGGTCGTGCGCTTAAGGAAGACAAAAACGATCCCAATAAGATTACCGGCTATGACATGGGCATCCTTGTGGCTACCGATTCCGTAATTACCGGCGGTGTATCTACCACTATGACCCTGTGGTCCGGTGGCGGCAACATCTACGGTTCCAATTCCAAGGTTACTATTAACGGCACGAAGGTTGATTTGGGTGAATCCAACCAGTGTGGCGGCAACATCCTGGTCAACAAGGGTGAGCTTGTCATTGGTAAGGGTTCTGTCGTTGAAGGCGGCGTGCTCCACGACAACGATGATAATTCCCACATTGCCAGCAACATTGGTAAGTTTGGCTCTGGTAAGATCGAGATTCAGGAAGGTGCAGTGGTAACTGGCGGCGAGGGCTGCGATGAGACCATCTATATCAGCGACACCTCCTTGTCCGATGCAAAGGCTATCTTTGCAGGCAAGATCACTGGTCATCTTTACGTTACTTCCGGTGTGGTTGCTGAGTTCAACTCCGCTAAGATCGACGGTAAGCTGACTGTCGCCGCAAGTGCTGTTTCCGCAACTGTCAATGGCGATACACAGATCGACGTTCTCTCCGGCGGCATTGAACTGGGCGAACTGACGGAGAACGCTAAGATCGTAGTTTCTACCTCCGGCATATTCACCGATAAGAATGCTGAGAAGGCACAGGCATACAAGGACGCAGGCTACTTCGTATCCGCAATCGAGGGCATGGATGTTGTGGTCTGGGAGGAAGCTTTGGCTACCGGTCTGGTTGGCAACTGTGCACACTGTAACAACCAGCCTACCCTTTGGAGTGCCTTTAATCCCAAGACTACCTCCTATAAGGGGAATGATAGGCATCTGGTAGTAACCAAGGATGCGCAGATTGATTGGCAGCTTAACATCGGCGCAAAGGATACGGATCATGATGTGGCAGTGGTTATTGACCTGAACGGCAAGACCCTCACAATTCCTGAGACCTCCAGCTCCGGTCGTTTTGCACTGATTTACGGCAAGCTGACCATTCTGGACAGCAGTGCGGAGAAGTCCGGTACGGTCATCACCAATATGTCTGATTTCCGTAGCGGCGGTCTGTTCCTGACCCAAGCCGAGAGTGAATTGAACATCTATGGTGGTACCTTCACCATGGCAGATGACGTATACGCCGGTACCGGTGGTATCGTCTACGTTAATGGCAACGCTACCTTCAACATGTACGGCGGTAAGCTTTCCGGCGGCCATGTAAAGCCATCCGGAGAGACGGATAGCGACGGCGTATATAAGTGCGGCGAGGGCGGCAACATTTACGCAAAGAAGGAATCTTATGTCTATATCCACGGCGGCATCATTGAAAACGGTGTTGCTGAGCCTCTGCCTTTGACCACCGAGGAAGGCGGTGTGGTTACCATCACCGGCTATGCCAAGGGCTTTGGCGGTAACATCGGCGTTGAATCCAAGTGTTCGGCACTGACCATCTACAAGGATGCCGTGGTTACCGGTGGTCAGGCTTATGATGGCGGTAACATTTACACCAAGCAACTCTCTACCATCCTAGGTACTGTCTCCAACGGTAAGGCAACCAATAACGGCGGTAACATTTACCATCTGGGCACCATTAACATTGGTAAGGCAGATGGCTCTGTTGATGCTAAGGTTATTGACGGCGAAGCTAAGAACGGCGGTAACATCTACTCTGCATGGGTCCTGAATATTCACAAGGGTGCTACCGTTTCCGGCGGTCATACCATCAACGGTAACGGCGGTAACATCTACATCAACTGTAGCCACAAGGTCTCCGACAACAAGGTAACAACTGTTGTTGCACACAACATTTACGGCACAGTTACCGACGGTGTTGCAGAAGGCAACGGTGTCTATGGCGGTAACATCTACAAGGATGGCTCTTCCACGCTGAACATCGGTAAGGAAGATGGCTCTGCGGAGGCACTGATTACCAAGGGCAAGGCGCCCATTGCAGGTAATATTTATGTAAAGGACGGTGCTACAGCTTCTGTAGGTGGAACTGTTAATGCTGGCGGCGGTGCTCTGAGAGTGTACAAGGGCGCAACGATCTCCTACGGCGAAGCAACCTCCGGTTACGGCGGTAACATTGGCCTGGGAGGCAATAAGACCATGTACCTCTACGGTACCGTTACCGAGGGTACTGCTAAAACGATGGGCGGTAATATCGCACTCGAAGGCGGTGCTACGCTTAGAAGTGATGGCGGCACGATCTCCAACGGTACGGCAGGAACCACCGGTGGTAATATCAACGCCAATAACGGTCATATCTATCTGAGAGAAGGCACGAAGGTTTCCGGCGGTATTGCCGGTACCGACGGCGGCAACATTTACCAGAAGGCTGTTACCAGCAACCGTAACCATGAAATTACTGACTCCACCTTGGAAGGTGGCACGGCACAGAGGGGCGGCAGCATCTGTCTGGTTGGTGAAGATAACACCAAGCAGGTTAAGTTCAAGGCTACCAATTCTCAGATTACCGGTGGCGTTGTGAATTTGGGTACCGGCGCGGTTGCAGAGATCAACTCCGGCGTGATCGACAAGATGACCGTCGACAGTTCTGCACAGTCTGTAACTGTCAGTGGCACTGCTCAGGTTGCTGAGCTGGCACTGCCCGCAGGCTACAAGATCACCGTTGGCGAGATGGCGGATACCGCAGATGTCAAGCTTAGCGGTGTTGCAGTCGGCAGCGAGATCAGCAATGAGTTGGCAGATCCCACCAAGGCTCCCGATTATGCTAAGTACTTCTCTGTGATTGACAGCGATGTACCCGTAGGTGGCATCAACGGCAAGCTGGTTTACGGTTATGTGAGAGCTTGCGCTCACTGCAATGGTGCGGATGCACTCTTTGTACCCTACACCCAGCCTGCAAACAGAGTCTTCACTGAGAATGCCCATTTGATCCTGACAGCGACTACCAATTCCGGTCAGATCACCGTGGGTAAGTGCAGCAGCCACGGCACAGCGAATGCGGACTGCAACCATGATGTGGATGTGGTTATCGACCTGAATGACAATGAGTTTATCTCCACCAACAGAACCTTCTTTGTCTACGGTAAATTGTCTATTCAGGACACCGGTACCAACCCCGAGAAGGTCGGTAAGGTTATTTCCAACTACGCAAACAATACAACCAATAACGGTCAAAACATTCAAGTGAGTAACGGTGTCCTGAACCTGTATGGTGGCGAGGTTACCATGGCTGAGGGTTCTGCCGTTACCACCGGCAAGGGCGGTATTGTCTACGTTACCGGTACCTTCAATATGTACGGCGGCACCGTTAAGGGCGGCACTGCCGGATACGGTGGTAACATCTATGGCTACACCAACAGCATCATCAATATCCAGGGCGGCACCGTTACCGGTGGACGCGGCACAAGTGGCGGCGGCAACTTCTATATCTATGCCGGCACCTTCAACCTGGGCGGTGAAAACACCCTGATTGAAAACGGCAGCACAGGCGGTCAAGGTGGTAACATTTATGTTAGCGGCGCCACGACCATCAACATGACCGGCGGCACCATTCAGAATGGCAGCACCGACGGCACCGACTATCAGGACAATGTGCGTGTTAACAGCAACAGCGTCATGAACATGACCGGCGGTACCATTTATGGTACCAACGGCGTGGCCGCAGGCGCATCTTCCGCGATCAATGTGAACGGTTCCACCTTGAATATCGGTGGCACCGCTTCCGTGATCCGGGCTGACGGCAGCAAGGACGGACTGATCGGCATTGTTGCTAACGCCAATGGCTTCCACATTCTGGACGGTTGGACCGGCACTGCCAGCTTTGCTTACCTTGACCTCACGAGCAACTACGCAGGTGTAACCCTTGACACGGCGAAGTTTGCTTGCGGCGAGCTGGGTACCGACGGAACCTTTACAGCCGGCGGCAACTATACCGGAACGCTGTTCTACGAATACGGTGATGATGATCTGGCAGTTACCGTGGTAGATGAAGCGACCGGTGCAATGAAGATTGCTGACGCAGTTGTAAATCCCTGATTTCCCTTTGCGTCATGGATGAAAAATGACATGACGGCAAGCGCATAATACCCAACCATCCCCCTCGGGCAGATGCCCGAGGGGGATTTTCTGCTTTCTTGCATCCAGTGTTGAAAAAAATTCTAAATTTGCGCAAATAGTGCTTGCAAAAGAGTGGGGGGAGTGGTATAGTATTCTTGTATAAACATCACCATGGGGTTTTTATGCCCCTTTGTGGTGTTGGACCGGGTAACCGGCAGAACATAAACAGACCAGCATCCGGCGATGCCCATGTTTATGAATTTTGTGTTAGAGGAGGAAAGCAGGAAAGTGAAATTTCGCATCTCAGCTTTGCTGGTCGTTGTGGCACTGCTTGTAGTGGCAACTGTACTGATGACCAGTGCTGCAACGCCTCCAGACTATACGGCGGATCTGGTTTGGACCAATGAGGCAAATCGCATGGCTGTATGTCCGGCGTGTGGCGGTGAGGCTGTCCAGTGGACTCCACTGACATCCTATACAGAAGACTATAAGACAGTTGATCCTCAGTTCTATTTCGGTGATGGGGAGCACTATCACTTCTATGTCCCTGACGGTGAAGATACCGTGGTGATCAATACCAAGGCACCGAAGAATGCAAGCGATACAACCGACGGCTTTTACTTCTTTATGTATCTTAATGGCTCCGCATCGGGAACGGATATGACGGCGTTCCCAACCGTCTGTCTGCACCTGAACGGCAATAACCTAAAAACCCATAACATGGCCTACATCAACAAGGGCACGTTTAATCTGATGGGATCCGGCACCTGGACAGGCGGGGGGAGCAGCACGACCAACGCGGCTGTTGTAAATGTCAGCAGTTATCTGGGGGTTGCGAACCTGTACGGTAATGCTACGCTCCAGACAGTCCAAACCAAAAGCGGAGACGAAAGATACCCCGCAGTTGCCTACAGCAATGCCTATCCCGACGATTCCCAAAAAGGCCGCATCAACATCAAGGGCGTAACCATCAATAATGGCATCCGGATGAAAGGCGGCATTATTGAGATGGAATCCGGCACCGTCAACGGCGGTGTTACAATGGAATCTATCTTCTACAGCAACACCACAAAAAAATATACCCGGCCCTGGTTTAAACTCAAGGGCGGCACGGTAAATGGCCGGGTAACCGGCGACAGTGTCTACTCCGGCAACGGCGGTGCTTTCCGCCTGTCCGATGGTGCACGCCTGGAAGTCTCCGGCGGTACCATCAATGGCTGCGCGGTCAGTGGGAACGGTGGCGCGATCTATGCTAAGGGTGCATCCAGCACCACCACGGCATCTGACAGTAGCACAGTTACACCTGACCTTGAGACCTCCGTAATAATCTCCGGCGGTACCATCAATGGCGGTAGCGCGGTTGACGGCGGTGCAATATATGCAACCTACGGCACATTGAGCGACGGAACGGAAAGGTATGTTGACTTCCAAATTACCGGAGGCACGATTACCGGCGGCATTGCCAGCAACAACGGCGGCAATATTGCCGTAGTCGGCAGTGATCTTTTGATCAACGGCTCATCTGTAATTGAGGAAGGCAACGCCACCAAATACGGCGGCAATGTCTACATGGACGGTACTTATGATGGTTCGACCGCCAATTTGTATTTGGCATACGATGACTCCAGCAACCAGTCTGAAACCACCGCAACCATTCGTAACGGCGACAGTGGCGATCAAGGCGGAAACCTTTATATAACCCAGGCGGCTACAGCCAGAATAGGCAAGAACGGTTTGGTTTCCGGGGGAGAGACAGAAAAGGATGGCGGTAATATTGCCATTGCACCAAGCTCCTCTATTTATATCTACGGTTCAGTTCAAAGTGGCATTGCCAAAGGCAATGGCGGCAACCTTGCGGTTGCCGGCAGTGGATGTGCCTATATTGACGGCGGACTTGTTGACAACGGCAAGGCGTATAAGAATGGCGGCAACATTTACGCAGTAGACGCCAACACAATGGTTTACATGAGTACCGGAGAGGTTTCCGGTGGTACGGCGGAGAACGGCGACAATATTTATTTGGATGATCTTTCCGAGATGAATTTGTTCGGCGGTACTGTTTACGGCACTGACGGTGCTGAGAAAACAGCAGGCGAAGCGATCGCGGTCAACAACGCAATCCTCCGTCTGGGCGGCAATGCGAAGGTTCTGCGTAAGGACGGTAAATGGGGCGGATTGATCCAACTTGCCGATACCTGCGGTAAGCTCCATGTACTTACGGACTGGACAGGTGAAGCCGGTGTTACCTCCAGCGTTGGATATATGCCTCTTGATTCCTATGACTATGAACTTCCTCAGCATAGTGAGGATTACAACGCAGAGGAAGATAATTTGGGCATTCTTCTCCAGTGTGGTACATACGATGCGAATGCTGGCACTTTTACAAAGGGCGGCAGCTTCTCCGGTATACTCCATTGTTCCAATAGCCAAGGCGGTCCCGGTATCAAGGCAAAGAACAACGACGGTGTTCTTTGGGTTGCAAGTGTGAAGGTTTTAACCTCTGCCGGTGAAGACTGGGCATTCGATCCCGATCAACTCCTGACTAACGGCGCAGCCGTTACGCTGGAGTTGTATGAGGATAATACGGAGCTGACGCTTAACAACAATGCCTTGACTCTAAATGTTAATGGCAAAAACGTTACGCTGGCAGGCACCGGTACCTTGGCTGCTTACGACACTGCCAACGATACCTACCAGGATTTTGGTACAGTATCCTTTGCATCGGATGCGAATATTACATACGACAGCGATGTAACTGTGGACGGCAAACGCTATCTGACCGTTGAAGACAGCTTGGGTAATATCTCCAGCCACCGGGTGAATGTTTCTTTGGTCAATCTTGGCTTGAGAATATCCGGCGATAGCCTGGAGGATATAGGCTACTACTACAAAGCCCTGTATGAGTTCGATGATACGCTCAAAGGCCTGGTGGATAAGTTTGGCGTGGTTACCAGCGCGAAGAATATGCCCGGCGAGTATTTCGACAGCAGAGAAGATTTGTGGACAGAAATCGATGCTGGTGAGAACGACTTCTCATCCGGCATGCTGGTAAACAGTGGCTTGATCTACAATATTCTACAGTCCGATGCTGATGCGGAGGATAATGAAGCCTATGGCACCCAGCAGGTCTATGTGAATCCTTATATCGTCTTTAAGCTCAGCAAAACAAAGGTTGTAACAGTGCTTGAAGATACGGAAAATGCAGGCAGTACCGAGAACGGCTTCAGCATGAGCCTGAAGGATGTTATGGTAACGATGGACAGCATGATGGACAATGCAGAATTCAATATGCCTGAAGCAACCAAGACGGCATTGAAGAAGTTTTACACAAAGTGGGCTGACAAGTGGTTCAGCCAGTGGAAGGATGATCTTCCCAATATGTCAAATACAACAGTATTATAAGATGAGGTGAGCAAAATGAAAGAAATGTACACATCCCCTGAGGTAGAATTGTTCCGTATGGTATCCGCACAGCCTCTGGCCGTGGATGCCAGCGAGATACCAGGTATGGGTGGCGGCAATGTAGATCCTTATAACTCTCCTGTACAGGATGAGGTCGTCGTTGTCCCCGTTCCCGGCAGCAAGTGAGAACATCTTATAACAGCAAAGCAGCCCTGCGGTGTTACCGCAGGGCCTCTTTTTGCTATTTCGACTGAGACTAAGTCGAGTGCAGAAATCCGGAATCTCCTTTGCCATTTCAAGCGGGCGCAATTCGGACGAGCAATGCTCGCCCCTACAGATGGAAGGACATATCCCGCCTTTTTACACTGTAGGGACTCCCCTCCAGGGGTGTCCGCAAAATACAACATCTTCATGAAAAAGGAGCGGATCGTTAGCCGATCCGCTCCTACTGTTATCAATTAACCGGTATTACTTGACCAGCAGCTCAGCAATCTGGATACAGTTGGTGGCAGCGCCCTTCCGGACTTGGTCGCCGCAGCACCACAGGCTGATGCCACAGTCGTCTGTCAGATCCTTGCGGATTCTGCCAACAAACACGATGTCCTGGTCGGTGGTATCCAGAGGCATGGGGTAGACCTTGTTTGCCAAATCGTCTACCAGCTTGCAGCCGGGTGCCTCAGCGATGGTCTTCCGAACATCCTCAACAGACACGGGCTTATCAAAGTGGCAGCTTACGGAAATGGAGTGGCTGCGTACAACAGGCACACGGACACAGGTGCAGGTAACCTTCAGCTCCGGTAGGTGCATGATCTTCCGGCCCTCGTTCTGCATCTTCATTTCCTCGCTGGTGTAGCCCTCGTACTGCTCACCACCGATCTGGGGGATCAGGTTAAAGGCGATCTGGTAGGGGAAGATCTTGGGCTCATAGCTCTCGCCCTTTGCCAAAGCATCCACCTCGCCCATCAGCTCAATGGGACCGCCTGCGCCGGCACCGGATACTGCCTGGTAGGTGGAAGTGGTCATGGTGCGGATGGGAGAGAGCTTGTTCAGAGCGTTTACCGCAGTCATGGTGATGATAGTAGAGCAGTTGGGGTTGGAGATGATGCCATTATGCCATTTTACGTCCTCGGGGTTTACCTCCGGCACCACCAGAGGCACCTTGGGATCCAGACGGAAGGCAGAGGAGTTATCCACAAACACGGCGCCTGCCTTGACAATGGCGGGGGCGAACTTCTCCGCAATGTCATTCTCCGCAGCACCCAGAACAATATCAACGCCTTCAAATGCGTCCTCCCGGGCCTCACGAATCACCACATCCTCACCCTTAAATTTCAGGGTTTTGCCTGCACTGCGGGCACTGGCAAGGGGAATCAATGTACCAACAGGGAACTCCCGCTCTTGTAGAATTTTGATCATTTCCTGTCCTACAGCACCGGTGGCACCGAGAACAGCAACGGTATAAAGCTTTTTCATGGTTGTACCTCCAATATTACTTCACAAAGCTGTTGTACAGCACCCGGATGGCTTCGGCAAAGTCGTTGTTGTCCACGCCGAAGATAATGTTCAGTTCATCCGGACCCTGGTTGATCATACGGATATTAATACCTGCCTCGCCCAGTGCGGCAAAGACCTTGCCGGAGATACCGGGGCGGAACGCCATCCGGCGGCCAACGGCGGCAACCACGGCGATCTTGTCGTGGACCTGTAAGGAATCGGGCTTTGCATCCCTCTGAATTTCGGACATCACAGAAAACAGGCAAGGGGCAATGGACTCTGTGGGCATGACAACGGAGACGTTATCGATACCGTTGGGCACATAGTCAACGGAAATGTTGTGCTTTTCCAGAACAGACAAAACCTTCCGCAGGGTACCTACCTCATTGCCCATACCCCGCTTGGACATGGAGATAATGGTAAAGTCCTTCTTGCCGGTGATGCCGGTAATGAACCGGGCTGGATCGGATTCTCCCTCGAACCGCTCCTGGATCATGGTGCCGGGGTCGTTAGGGGCATTGGTGTTACGGATGTTCACAGGGATGTTTTTCTCCCGAACCGGGAAAATGGTTCCCTCATGAAGCACTTGGGCACCGGAGTAGCTCAGCTCCCGGAGCTCGTCGAAAGTAACCTCGGGGATAGGCTGGGGGTCGTTGACGATCCGGGGATCCGCCATGAGGATGCCGGAAACGTCCGTCCAGTTTTCATACACATCTGCATTCAGAGCGGCGGCTGCCAAAGCACCGGTAATATCGCTGCCACCCCGGGAGAAGGTACGGATACTGCCGTTGGGCATAGTGCCGTAGAAGCCGGGGATCACCACACCCTTTTGTAGATCTGCCTTTTCTTCCAATGCGGCATAAGTTGCCTTAGTGTCCACAGTGCCGTCCAGATTGAAGCGAATCCACTCAGTGGCATCCAGGAACTGGAATCCCAGGCAGGCTGCCATCAGCTTGGCGGAGAAGTACTCGCCACGGCTGACCAATTCGTCTTCCAATACCGCCTTGGCATCTAACTTCATTTTCAGGGCTGCAAACTCTGTTTCCAGATCCAGCTTCAGACCCAGCTCGTCCCGAATCTCCAGATAACGGTTGGTAATCATCTCAAAGATAGGATCGCAGGCAACGCCATACTTTGTGTGTGCATAGCACAGGTACAGAAGGTCGGTAAGCTTGTGGTCGTCCTTGCTGCGCTTGCCTGCGGCAGAGACGATTACCACCCGACGCTGGGGGTCTGCCAAAATGATTTCTTTGACTTTGCGGTACTGTCCTGCATCTGCCATGGACGAGCCGCCAAATTTTGTAACTTTCAGCATGGTAATTTACCTTCTTTCAACCAGGGGATCATTCCACAGGAAACGCTGCGATAAAGGTGCCGGGATGGTCAGCCAGCCACTTGTGCATTTCTCCGACAGCCACAGGCTTTGTTACAATGGCATTGCCCCAGTTTGCCTGCTTGTTTTCTTCCAGCCAGGCATCCTTGGCGCCCCGGACATAGAACCGGCGTGCCACGGTGTTTTCGGCAGAGATCTTCTGGCCATAGGGGCTGTAGTAGCCCTTGCCTTGGAGTACATCGGCGCAATCCTGTACTACATTATACGCGGTGGGGTAGCGGCCTGCTCCCTGACCATAGAAGCTCATGCGACCGGAGGCACTGCCCACCAGGGTGATCAGATTGTAGTTGGCGGGGACGGCGGCTTCCGGCTCGCCCTGCTTGAACAGGGCAGGCTGCACAAAGGCTGCCAGTTTGCCCTCTTCCATAATGCCGGTGGATACCAGCTTGCATACATAGCCTCTTTCGGTGAAGTTGGCTACATCTTCGGCGGTGATATGGCGGATACCGGCAACGGGTACGCTCTCATGATCCACACTGACACCGAAGCCGACGTTGGATGAGAGGATCAGCTTGTGCCAGGTATCAATGCCGTCCACATCGGTGGTGGGGTTAGCCTCGGCATAGCCCAACTCCTGCGCCTGAGAAAGTGCCTCAGCATAGCCAAGACCCAGACGGGTCATGGAGTCAAGAATGTAGTTGCAGGTTCCGTTCATAATGCCGCCAACCTGCTCAATGGTCTGAATCCGGCGGGCACGCTCCAGCTCAGAAAGCCAGCCGATACCGCCGCCTACAGCAGCAGTGCAACGGAAGCATACACCTTTCTGCTTTGCTAAGGGAATCAGTTCGTCATAAAAATTGGCAACCAGAGCCTTGTTGGAGGTTACCACATGTTTGCCTGCCTCGATTGCGGCACGGACAAATTCATAGGCCGGGTGCAGACCGCCCATTGCTTCCACAACGGTGTCAATGGAATCGTCTGTCAGCACAGACTGGAAATCCCGGGTAACCTCGGCATCGGGGAGGCTTACCTCTTCCAGACATACGACCTTTGCTACCTGCATATCAGAACGCTCGGCGGTAAGATCGTAGACACCTCTGCCCACAACGCCGAAACCAAGCAGACCAATTTTCATTCTCATTTCCTCCAAAATCCGTAATCTGTCAAAAACAAATGATTCACAGGAAAACACTTGCTTTTTTACCGAAAACAGTATATCATATACCCACTGAAAATGCAATATGCCAAAAAAACAAGGTAACTCCCGGAACACCGTGGGATTTTGTGCAGTTGGCGAAGAAAAGAGAGGACAAATTATGCTTTATCACTCCACCCGCTCCAATGATGTTACCGTTGACAGCGCGCAGGCAGTGCTGAACGGTCTGGCACCCGACGGCGGTCTTTATGTACCCAGCCGACTTCCCGGTCTGGATGTACAGGCTTGTCTGCAAGAGAACACGATGGATATGGCTGCCCGAATTATCGGTGCCATGCTGCCGGACATCCCGGAAATGGGAGAACTGGTACGTAAAGCCTACACAGATAAGTTTGAGACTGAGGAACTGACCCCTACGGTGGATACCGGAAAGTTTACGGTTCTGGAATTGTTTCGTGGGCCTACCTCTGCGTTCAAGGATGTGGCACTGTGCATGCTGCCCCAGCTTCTTACCAAGGCAAAGACCGTTAAGGGAATGCAGGAGGATATTCTGATCCTGACAGCTACCTCCGGCGATACCGGCAAGGCAGCTCTGGCAGGTTTCCGGGATGTGGAAGGTGTGCGTATCTGTGTGTTCTATCCTCATGGGGGTGTGTCCAAGGTTCAACGGGCACAGATGGTTACGCAAGAGGGTAACAATGTGGCGGTCTGTGCTGTGGTGGGCAACTTTGACGATGCCCAGACCGGGGTGAAGAATATTTTTGCAGCCGGTGTGGACGGCAAACTTCCCGGCGGGAATGACAATCGTCTGTCCACAGCAAACTCTATCAACATTGGCCGCCTGGCACCACAGATCACCTACTACTTCAAGGCGTACGCAGATCTGATGAAGCGCGGCCAGATCAAGTTTGGCGATAAGGTAAACTTTAGCGTTCCCACCGGCAACTTTGGCGATATTCTGGCAGGTTACCTTGCCAAAAAGATGGGACTGCCTGTGGGCAAGCTGATCTGCGCCTCCAATGCCAACAATGTGCTTACTGATTTCATCTGTACCGGCAGGTATGACCGCCGCAGACCCTTGCATAAGACGATTTCCCCGTCTATGGATATTCTGGTGTCATCCAATCTGGAGCGGCTTTTGTACTTTATGACCGGAGATGCATCCATGGTAGCATCGCTGATGGAAAAGCTGAATACTCAGGGTTACTACGATGTGCCGGAATCCTTGCAGGCTGCTATTTCCGATGAATTCTGGGCAGGCTACTGCGACGATGCAGGCGCCCGGGAAGTCATCGGACGTGTCTGGAAGGAACAGGGGTATCTGTGCGATACCCATACCGCTTCCGGTTGGGCTGTGGCAGAACAATATCAGGAGCAGACCGGCGATATGCGGCCTATGGTGGTACTGTCCACCGCTTCTCCCTATAAGTTCCCGGCATCGGTGCTGTCTGCATTGGAAAGCGGCACGCAGGAGGAAGATGAATTTCAGCAGATGGAGCGTCTTTGCCAGCTCACCGGCGTACCTATCCCCGGCAATCTGGAAGGCTTGCAGGAAAAGCCCGAGCGGCATACCGGTGTGATAGAAAAGGATAAGATGCTCAGCTACGTTATGGGCCTGTAATTCTTGCAGACAACAGATATATAAATCGTGTCATTTCGAGCGAGCGCAGCGAGTCGAGAAATCCGCAATCTCAAAAGGGAGCGGATTCCTCCACGCGCCTGCGGCTTGGTCGGAATGACACTTTTTTATTAAGAAAAACTTAAGGCGCCAACCACTTCCTTTTCGCATAGAAAATGCTATAATGGCAGATGTACAGGAGGAAGAATTATGTCGTTTTTTGAATCGATACTTCGGGTTATGGATGCAGATATGCCCACACCCGGATTGTATGGTTGGTTCCACCTGCTCTGGCTGGGAATTACCATTGGTACGGCAGTAGCACTGTGCCTGTGGCATAAGAAAAGACCTGCCCAGAGGGAGTGGAAGATTACCCTTGCGGTGGCGATCACGGTGATCGTTCTGGAGGTATATAAGCAGATCAATTACAGCTTTTCCTACGGCAACGGCGTTGCCTTTTCGTATCAGTGGTACGCGTTTCCATTCCAGTTTTGCTCTACGCCCATGTATGTAGGCTTATTGGCAGGTCTGCTGAGGAAGGGGAAGATCGCCGATGCGCTGTATGCCTATCTGGCTACCTTCTCTGTGTTCGCCGGGGTGTGCGTCATGCTCTATCCGGGTGATGTGTTTGTAGGTACCATCGGTATCAACATCCAGACCATGATCTGCCACGGCTCAATGATCTTTGTGGGTGTGTATCTGCTCTATACAGGCAGGGTCAGACTGGAACACAAAACAGTGCTCAAAGGTGCGGCGGTGTTCGCCGTTTGTGTAACCATGGCGGTGGTAATGAACGAGATTGCTTTCCAAACCGGTCTTTTGGAGGAGCATACCTTTAATATGTTCTTTATCAGTCCCCATTGCGCGCCCTCATTGCCGGTGTATTCGCTGGTTCAGGGGGTCGTGCCATTCCCTTGGTGCTTGGTGATCTATATAGCCGCCTTTACGCTGGCTTCCTGGATCATTCTGCTGATTGCAATGGGAGTCAAGACTTTCGCCACTGCAAAAAGAGAAAAACAAACAGTATGACAAAACGCCGGGGTGTAGCACTCCGGCGTTTTAATATGTTATTCCTGCTCCACCATTTCTTCCTTCAGTTCGCTGCGGCGGATGAGGAAACGGCGGATGGCAAACAACCCGGCAATGCAGGCAACACAGGCAACATTGCTCCAAGGGTCGTCATGGGTGAGGATCACGTGGCGGGTGATTGCTACGGTCAGCACTTCCAGAATGCTGGCGGGGGTTGTGTCAATGAGCATACGCACAAATTCCAGACCTACAACAATAGTCAGGACATTGTGCAGATAAGTACTTATATTTGTCAGATAATCGGCGGTGGTGAACATTTTGAACAGTTCGATGCCCAAAGCTGCGATCAGCACCAAAATGGTGATGGCGGCAATGCTCCGCTCAATGGTATGCAGGATCCTGCGGAAAATATGCTCCACGCGATGATCCCGTTTTTCCTGCTTCTCAATCCGTTCCTGTAACTGGGGGTCGTGCTTGGTATTTGTTTTATTCACGGCTCCATCCTCCTTTTTCCTGTATTATACAGGAAATAATGGAAAAAGAAAAGATTTTTCTTCCGAATATTAAGTATTTCTTAGGATCGTTGACAAAATTTAAAAGACCGGGTATAAAGATTGAGAACCCAAGAAAGAGAAGGGGGATACTCCATGCAGTGGGGAACCTTTACACCGATGCATATCGTAACGCTGATTTTTGCGGCGGGAATTTTAACAGGACTTTATTTTGTTCTGCGAAAGGCCTCTCAAAAGGTGCAGGTCTGGGTACTGGGCGCGCTGTCCTTTTCCGGTATTTTTGCGATTGTGTATAACCTTTTGGCGTGGGGCAGACCACTGGAATATCTGCCTCTGCACCTGTGCTCTATCAATGCCATGATCCTGCCCGTCGCGGTATTTACCCGGAACAAGACACTGGGGAATCTACTCTTGGTGTGGTGCCTGGGGGCACTGGCCGCTTTGGTCCTCAACTATGATATGACGAAAGCAGATGTTTTCGGTATCTCTTTTGCTATCTATTTCTATCCCCATGTGATGGAGTTTGGTATCCCATTGCTGATGTTTAAGCTGGGGCTTGTCCGGAAGGACCCCAAATGTATTGGCTCAACTATGGCGATTTCCATGGGGATTTACACATTGGTCCATTTTGCCAATCTGGGTGTTAATGCCTGGTGTACTGCCAACAGCTTTGGATACGGCGACAGCGTCTACCGGGCAAACTATATGTTCTCTATCCGACCCAACAATCCTCTGGTGGAGCTGTTCTACAACATCATTCCCTGCCAATACTGGTATATGTACATGGTGCTGCCCATCGTGTTTGCGTATCTGGTAATCGTCTATGCGCCGGAAATTATAAGGCATTTCAAAAATAAAAAGCGTGCTCATGTTTGAGCACGCTTTTTACTTGTTATAATGCTTTTCCATTTCCGCTCTGGCCCTGTCCAGTTCCTGGCGCAGTTCTCCGGCGGGCAGCCGCAGCACGCCGCTTCGCAGGGCACTGAGCTGTACGAGAGCATCAGAGGTGGCGACTTTCACATCGTAGTTGCTGCCGATCTGGTCAACCAGTGCCTCAATATAGGCATCGCCTGTCTCGTTTTCCTTGGTATAGACCACCTGAATATTATGGAAGGTGCTTTTTTGTCCGGGATTCCCCTTGACCTTATAGCCATCAAAAACTACCACCAGCCAGCATTTTCGGAAGCCTGCATAGCTGGAAAGCCAGTCGCAAAGCTGCCGCCGCGCGGCATCCAAATCTTCTTTGGCGATGGAGGCGAGGTCCTCCCAAGCAAAAATGATGTTATAGCCGTCCACAATCAGTGCTTGCTGTCGGGGAGGGCGGATTACAAGCGTTTCCTTTGGGGGGCGGTTTTCCGGGGCGTGGTACTGGGGACGTTTGATAGGACCAAATTCCCGCTCCATAATGGCCTCCAGATCCTTGTCGTCCATACGCAGATTCCCAGTCAAAAGCACCGGCGGTTCCTTCCGGCAGGGCTTCCAACCACTGTCCAGATGCATATATTCCGGGACTTTGTCCCACTTGACCGTAACACCGGCACCGTGGTCGCAGAATACACTGTCCGGGGTGTTTTCCAGGTCTGCCTCCGGGTCGTATGCAGCTTCAGCGATTACCTGTTCTACATCGTGGCATGGGGCATAGCCCCGGAGGGTTACATGAAGCTGTCCCTGTCCTTGGGTGTAGCCGGCAACCTGATCGGAATAATCCCCCAGCTCTGATGCGGGGATGCTGCCGGTGAGAGTGGAAACGCTGCCCGATGTCTCCGGGGAATCAAAATCACCGCTCATGGCACGGATGTCTGTAATTGCTCTGCCAATGGTCTGTGTAGGGACCGTGAGAGCAAAGTCATACCATGGCTCCAAGAGCACAGAATTTGCTTGCATCAAGCCCTGACGCACCGCCCGGTAGGTGGCTTGGCGGAAATCGCCGCCCTCGGTGTGCTTTACGTGGGCCCTGCCGACCAGCAGGGTCAGCTTCATATCGGTAATCGGTGCGCCGGTAAGTACGCCCAAATGGGCTTTCTCAGAAAGGTGGGTCATAATGAGCTTTTGGTAGCTTTTATCCAGAATGTCGGTGGGGCAGACACTGTCAAATACCAGGCCACTGCCCTGAGGCAAGGGCTCTAACAGCAGGTGGACCTCGGCGTAGTGGCGCAGGGGTTCAAAATGCCCAACGCCCTCCACAGGTCCGGCGATCGTCTCTTTGTAAAAAATACGCCCGGCATCCAGAGTTACATCCATCCCAAATCGCTGGGCGATGACACTTTTCAAGATTTCCAACTGCACTTTGCCCATGATTCGGATATGAATCTGCTTCAGCCGATGATCCCAAAAAATTTGAAGCTGAGGGTCTTCTTCCTCAAGCTGCCGCAGCTTTTGCACAGCACCAACGGGGTCGCAGCCGGCAGGCAGTACCACCCGGTAAGACATAATGGGCTGGGATACCGGGGATGTTCCCGCGCGCTCTGCACCCAGTCCCTGTCCCACATAGGTGGCGCTCAAGCCCGTAACCGCACAGAGCTGACCGGCAGAAACAGCCTCGGGAGCAGAAAACTTCTCTCCGGAATACAGACGAAGCTGAATCACCTTTTCTTCCAGAGATTCTCCGGCGGTATTAAGATAGGAAAGGGGAGTGCGAATTTTCAAACTGCCGCCGGTGATCTTCAGCCAGGTAAGCCGGTTGCCTTGGGGGTCCCGGGAAATCTTATAGACTTTGGCAGCAAATGTTTCGGGGTATGCAGGACAGGGCGCATAGCGGTCCAATATGTCTGCCAGCGTGTCTACGCCCTCCAGCCTTAGCCCGGAGCCGAAACAACAAGGGAATAATTTTCGCCTGGCAATCAAGGAGCGAATGTCCGTGTCGGAAACGCTGCCCGATTCCAGAAAATGCTCCAGCAGTTCTTCGTCGCACATAGCTGCGTTTTCTGCCAGAAGGTTCTCAGGCTGGCAAAAATCCAAACAACCGGAGTCCAAATGCGTTTGCAGTTGACGGAGCAAATCTTCCCGGCTTTTGCCGGGAAGGTCCATTTTGTTGATAAACAGGACCACAGGGATACTGTACCGTTCCAACAGCTTCCACAGTGTTAGCGTATGGGCTTGAATGCCATTGGTGCCACTGATAACCAAAACCGCGCAGTCCAAAATGGGCATGACCCGTTCTGCCTCCGCAGTAAAGTCTGCATGGCCCGGTGTGTCCACCAGAGTGATATTCCGATGCGCTGTTGTGAAAAGTGCCTGTTTGGAAAAAATGGTGATGCCACGGCTACGCTCCAGATTGTGGGTGTCCAGAAAAGCATCCCGGTGGTCTACCCGGCCAAGGGTACGTCTGGCCCCCGTACAGTAGAGCAGCGCTTCGGAGAGCGTGGTTTTTCCCGCGTCCACATGGGCAAAAATGCCCAGAATAAGCTCCTTTTTCATTTGGTTGTCAGGTTCTTGTTATTTTTTGCTTTTTTCTGCTGATTGACCCATACCTTCATAACAAGGCTGTGGGGCAAAAGCTTTACCAGCCGTACCTGGTTTCGCACCGGAAGACCATGGATGGACATTTCCTTTTTGCTCCGGTACAGGTCTTTAAGACCGGTGGCGACCACATCTTCTGCTTCGTAAAGGTGGTTGAAATACTTGACCCTGCTGTCATTGGTCTGCAAGGCGTGGTTAAAAAATTCTGTTTTTACCCAGCCGGGATTCATGGCCATAACCCGAATGCCTTCCGATTTCAGCTCTGTGTTAAGTGCGCGGGTGTAGCTGAGCACGAAGGCCTTGGTTGCACCGTAAGTTGTGATAAAGGGTACAGGCTGGAAGGCAGAGAGACTGTCAAGCTGTAAAATGTGGCTTCCGGAGTGCATATAGGGAAGGGTCAGACGGGTCATTGCCACCAGAGCCCGACAGTTCAGGTCGATCATCCGCAGATCCTCCTCCATAGGGATTTGGTGGAAGTCGCCGAATTTTCCAAAGCCAGCAGCGTTAACCAACAGCTTTACATTGGGTTGTTCCTGTTCCAGAAGCTCCCGGTAGGTTTCAAAACTATCCGGATCGCACAGATCCAGACAGATCGCCCGGATCGGGACAGTAACCTCCTTTTCCAATACTTCCAGATAAGACCTTCTGCGGGCAATGACCCAGATTTGGTCCACTTGTACATATTGGGAAAGCTGTAACACGAACTGACGGCCCATGCCGGAGCTGGCTCCGGTTACAACAGCAATATTCATAGGGATTCCTCCTGGTTGAAAAATTTCTTCGCTGCCTCTATCAGCGATTCGCGGGTGTTGGCAAGATACTCGTCATGGACCAGATTTAAAAGGAAATCCATGCATTGACCGATATGGGGGCCGGGTTCTATCCCAAGTGCCAGAATGTCCCTGCCATTGATGGCAAGATCTTTAATGCTCAGACAGGTTTCCTTCTGCCGGATTTCCTCCAGCAGTGTTTCCACTTGGGTAAACAGTTCAGTCTGGTCATGGGTACCTTTGCTGGTAAAATCCGCTTTTTGCAGCGCCAGAAGCTGCCGGACAGCCTCGTCGCCATATTTTGCCAAACGACGGCGGAGAGATTTTTTGTCTGCCTCAAAGGGGGTCATGTGATTTTCTATCAGAAATACCACTTGGGTACGCAGTGCGTTAGGTGCATGAAGCCGGTGGAGTAGGTCGTCAGCGACCAGCCCACCTTTCTGAGCATGACCGTAGAAATGCCCCCTGCCGCTTTCATCCTGGGTAAAGACGAGGGGTTTGGCAACATCATGGAGCAGGGCGGCAAGGCGCAGGGGAAGGGTCGGAGGGACGGCCTGCACCACATAGGCGGTATGGGTGAACACGTCATAGGCGTGGTGGGGACTGTGCTGCTGAAAATCTACAGATGGGGCAAGCTCCGGGATAATTTGGGTAATCATCTTCCGGTAACGGAGCATATCCTGTGCACCCACACAAGGGAGCAGTTTACATAATTCGGAAAACACCCGTTCCTTTGCCAGATTGTCCAGAAGGGGTGCCAGATGGTTCATGGCATCTTCCGTGGCGGGGTCCGGCTGTAAATGGAACCGCACAGCAAACCGGACGCCCCGGAGAATACGCAAAGCGTCCTCCCGGAAACGGACGGCAGGATCGCCGACAGCCCGCAGAATACGGTTTTTCAGGTCAGCTTGTCCATCCCAAGGATCGATGTAACCCCGGGAAGGAGAGTAGGCAATGGCGTTGATGGTGAAATCCCGGCGGGACAGGTCGTCCTCAATGCTGGAGACAAAATTTACCCAATCAGGGTGGCGGCTGTCGGAGTAACCGCCTTCGGTGCGGAAGGTTGTGATCTCGTAGATCTGGTTGTCCAGTACAACACCTACGGTGCCGTGCTTTTCGCCGTTGCGGACTAGTCGGTGCCGGGAGAAGACATGGGCAGTCTGCTCCGGTGTGGCACTGGTGCATATATCGTAATCCTGTGGCTCTAGCCCCAGCAGAGAATCCCGGACACAGCCGCCCACAGCATAGGCGGAGTAGCCCGCTTTTTCCAGAGCGTTCAGACAGTACAGGACATCCTTGGGAAGATGCATAGGGGGAACTTTAGTTTCCTGAGCCAAAGAGCAGAGTCCTGTGGCGGCATAGATGGCCATAGAGCCATAGAACAGTCTGTTTCCGGAACACAGGGCCAGACAGCAGAAAAACAGCCCGCCGCATTCAAAGAAAAGATACCACTTTCTGCTGCCGGAGCCGGCATCCAGCGCGGTACGGTGGTATGCCCAAAGCATCAGAAAGATGGATGCCAGCATTTGAAAACCGTAAACGGGAATCTGGGGCTCGGAGCTCCATACCCGGTACTGGCAGATTAGATGAAGCATCAGATAAACGGTAATACAGCCGTGAAAAACCGGGTGAGGACGGGTACCTTTTTTGCGGCAGATTCCCAAAAACACAAGTGCCGCCGCAGCAAAGAGCCCAAAAAGACCGGAAAGGGAAATGAGAGGATCCCCAATGGTAATCAGCTCATGAAGATCCGTAATAAGAATACCGACGGCAGCTACAAAACAACCTGCCATAGCGGGGAAGGAAGGGGGGAACAGTTTGCCATAGGCGGGTGTGCCCCACATATTCCGCAGCAGTAAAAATAAGGTCAGCATTACAACGGCGGTAAGCACAAAGATCGCCGTTGTGGCAGGATGTTTTTGCAGAATCAGACCGTGTTTGTCCATACCGCCGACAAACAACCACAGTCCCAGACCCAATCCCAGCGCGCCTGCGCCAACGGAAAAGGGGAACAAGAAGGTTTGACAGAGTGTCTTTTTCATAGGTGAAGTCTCCAAAATCGCATATTATGTTTATTATAACAGTAAGCAAGGCGGATTTCCAGTGTTTTTGGAAAAATTACACTTGTTTCCCAAATGTTTCGGGAGTATAATAGAGAGACATTGACGGAACTGCGGAAAATCGAAATTCGTCAGTTCAGAGAATTCGTACCCCGGAGGGACAGGTTATGCTTATTGGAGTTTTTTCGTTGCTTTCGGCATTGGCGGCCGGGGGTGTATGCGCTGCTGTGGACGGGTTTGCCGGTCTTGGGTGGCTGTGGATCTTACCTGCTGTGTTTGTGGGCAGCTTTTTGCTGTTGGCAGCCCTGTGGTTTTTAATGATGCTCCTTATGGCAAAGGCGGTGGATATGGAGAAGCCGCAGAATGAGGACAGCCGGTTTTACAGGTGGGTGATCACACAGCTTATTGATGCCTTGGTGCCGCTCCTGCGAATCCATATTCATACCCAAGGACTGGAGCAGATTCCCAAAGACGGCCGCTTTTTACTGGTGTGCAACCACCTGCACGATACGGACCCTGTGGTACTCCTGTGGGCATTCCGGAACAGTGGACTTGCGTTTATCTCTAAGCGCGAGGTGGACGGTATGTTTCTGGTTGGTCCCTTCCTGCACAAGATTCTGGGTCAGCCTATCAACCGGGAGAATGACAGGGAAGCACTGAAAACCATTCTTAACTGTATTCGTCTGATTAAAGAGGATAAGGCCTCTGTGGGCGTATTTCCAGAGGGCTATGTGAGCAAGGATCACTTGCTGCATCCTTTCCGGGGCGGCGTATTTAAGATTGCACAGAAGGCAAAGGTGCCGGTGGTGGTTTGCACCCTGCGGAACACGCACCATATCTACAATAATATGCCCAAGTGGAAACCTACCCATGTGCATTTACATCTGGTTGGGGTGCTCCCCCCGCAGGAATTGGAGGGAGTTACCGCTGTGGAGGTGGCACACCGTGTTCACGATATGATGGCGCAGGATCTGGGACCGGAGTTGGTGCTGCCGGACAGTGAAGAAATAACTTGATTTATATTTGCTTTTCTGTATAATAAGCTTAACTGGAAATTTGGAGGAAATACCATGAAAAACAGCGAAAAGACATTGGATATGATTGTAAACCTCTGCAAAAACAGAGGCTTTGTATATGCCGGCTCTGAGATCTATGGTGGTCTGGCAAACTCCTGGGACTACGGTCCTCTTGGCGTGGAGTTCAAGAATAACGTAAAGAAGGCATGGATGAAGAAGTTCGTTCAGGAATCTCCCTACAATGTGGGGCTGGATGCAGCTATCATTATGAATCCCACCACTTGGGTAACTACCGGCCACGTGGGTTCTTTCTCCGACCCTCTGGTGGACTGCAAGGGTTGCGGCGCGCGGCATCGTGCCGATAAGCTGATCGAAGAGTCCGAGTCCGGCAAGGGGGTTAACGTGGATGCCATGAGCACCACCGAGATGAGCGACTTTATCGCCCAGCATGAGGATGTGATCTGCCCCAACTGCGGCAAGCATCACTTCACCTCCATCCGCAACTTCAACCTGATGTTCCAGACCAAGATCGGCGTTACCGAAGACTCTTCTTCCATCGCCTACCTGCGTCCCGAGACCGCTCAGGGTATCTTTGTGAACTTTGCAAACATTCAGCGTACTACCCGTAAGAAGCTGCCCTTCGGCGTCTGCCAGGTAGGCAAGGCATTCCGGAACGAGATCACCCCCGGCAACTTCACCTTCCGTACCCGTGAATTTGAGCAGATGGAATGCGAGTTCTTCTGTAAGCCCGGTACTGACCTGGAGTGGTTTGCCTACTGGAAAGACTTCTGCAAGAACTGGCTGATAAGCCTGGGCATTAAGGAAGAGAGCCTGCGCCTGAGAGACCATGAGCCTGCTGAGCTGGCATTCTATTCCCGCGCGACCACCGATATTGAGTATCAGTTCCCCTTTGGCTCTGGTTGGGGTGAGCTGTGGGGCATTGCAGACCGTACCGACTACGACCTGGGCCGCCACCAGGAGGCATCCGGTAAGGCTCTGGACTACTACGATCAGGAAGCTAATGCGCACTACATTCCCTATGTGATCGAGCCCAGCCTGGGGTGCGACCGTGTGGCTCTGGCATTCCTGTGCGAAGCCTACGACGAGGAAGTGGTAGGCGTTGACAAGAAGGGCAACGAGGATGTGCGTACTGTGCTTCGTCTGCATCCGGCACTGGCACCCTTTAAGGCTGCCGTGCTGCCTCTGAGCAAAAAACTTGCACCCAAGGCAGAGGAGATCTACCATGAGCTGCAGAAATACTTTATGGTGGATTACGACGATGCCGGTTCTATCGGCAAGCGTTACCGCCGTGAGGACGAGATCGGAACGCCTCTTTGCATCACGGTAGACTTCCAGACTGTGGGCGACGAAACCACTGAGGCGGATAACTGTGTAACCGTCCGGGATCGGGATACTATGGAGCAGGTGCGTATCCCCATCAGTGAGCTGAAAAACTATATTGAAGAAAAATGCCGTTTCTAAACCGCATTAAAAAGCTGTCCCCAATTTTGGGCAACACGCCATAAGGATGTAATGCCTGAAAAATGCCGTCTATTCCTGCCAAAGGGCGTTAAAAATGCTCGAAATACAAAAAGTATTTCTGCGCTTTTTGCGTTCATTGGTAGAAATATCCGGCATTTTCGGATGCTTAGAAGTTTTGAAGTGGTAACTTTTTTGGTTAACAAATAACAAAGTCCCCGGAATGCTGATGCATTTCGGGGACTTTTTGCGCAGTTAAAGGGGAAAGGGCCTGTTCAAAACCAATACTTCTTTATGGCGTATTGCCTGTGGGACAGCTTTTTTATTTCTTGTTAAATCAGGAAGCGTTGCTTAATCGTTTGTGATATCACCACTTCCGGACAGAGGGATGGGATCTCCCAAGTATATAGGCTCCGGCATTAGAATACTCATGCCGAAATCCTTGACCCGGGCGAGAACTTCCCGAATTTCCCGATAAAACTGTCCGGAGTAAGTACGTGCATCTGCCGCAATGCCCCAAGCCTCCAAGTCCAGCGCATTGGCTATGTGCAGTGCCCGGTAGAGGTGATATTTTTGGGTAACGATCAGGATCCGCCTGGCACCGAAAATATGCTTGGCGCGGTAAATGCTCTCGTAAGTGGAAAATCCCGCATGGTCCATAAATATATTTTCCGACGGGACACCGGCATCAATAGCATACTGCTTCATTACCGCTACCTCGTTGTAATCTTCCTGACCGTGATCGCCACTCATTAAAAAGAGTGTATCCCCACGGTTGCAGCCAACAGCTGCTTTCAACCGGTCCTCCAGCATGTGGCTGGGAGATCCGTCGCTTTTGACTTGACAGCCCAGGACCAGAACGCAGTCAATATCTTGGGGTGCTTCGCCGGGGGGAGTGATGCGATGGTTGCCGGCAGCATACATTCCGATGTTGATACCCCCGACTGCCAGAATGCCTGCCAGACATAGACCTAGGAGGCTTATTATAATAATCTTTCTCTTTTTCATAATCGTTACCTATCCTGTTAAGGTTCGTTGACAATGCCGGTGAACATGGGCAGACCGTCTTGGCTTTCCACATAGAACAGGAAGGGGCGGTCTAATACGAAATCGATCTCGTCCCCCAATGGCATCCCTGCGCCGCAGCGATCGATCACCGTATATGCGGCGGCGGTTATGCCCTTTTCATCGATTGCCACCCGGGCGGCGTGTTTGACTTGGGAGATAAACCCATCGTCATCGGGGAAAATGGGGGAAAAGTCGGCCAGGTCTGTCCGGAAAATGTTTGTAACGCCCAAAGCCTTGATCGTATCGGAAAGCTCCAGGTCGGAGGATATATCAAATTTGGGAACAGAGAGGTTTACGATTACAGATCGGCTTTCCATTTTATTAGGGTCAGATAAAAATGCGGCAACTTCGTCGGTGATCTCCTCGGGGGAAACACCCACATCAGGCAGGATCAGCCACATTCTGCCGTTGTCCTCCAACGGTAGGGAAACAGCACCGAAGCGGCTGCCCCGATAGTAAGGACCATAGGAGAGTTCCCGATTCATAAAGGTTTCCTCCCGGTCCCCAGAGGGAGTGTGGAAAGTCGCCTGGGTATTGTTCTTTTCAGAGAAATCTTCCTGCCACTGTACTTGATAAAACACGGTGGAAGCCAGCGCCATGACAGAGCGGGGATCCAATTTTAAGGAGCTTGCCTGTTTCTGTAACAGCCCGCCGGTCTGCTCGTTGAGCCAGTCCCGCAGGGCTTGGTTTGTTTCCTCGCTGCCCAGATCTGCGTGGAATACAGAGGCGTAGTATTCCTCTGCCAGAAGTTGGGCAGTTTCCTTGCTGTAGGGATAGCCATCTTCCAACCATAACGAGTTGGCAAGAATAGAGGTAGTCAGCCCATCATGGTTGTAATGGCCTTCCCAAACCTGCTTTGCCTGGGTGCGGAGGGCCTCAATGTCCGGTGCATGGAGCAGCTCCAAAAGCTGTGCCCGGCTTTGTCCCCCGGTGGTTTCTGCCAACATGGCAAGAGCCATGTACAGGCTCACCGGAGAACAGGCAATATTCTCGCCGGACTGTCCGGCGAGGACCCGGGATATGACCGAGGCAAAATACCCATTAAGGCTATCGGCATAGCCGGTGGGTTGGTCGTGCAGAGCTTGTTGGTCATTCCACCAATTATCATAAGCTTGGCTTTCGTATTCCAACGGGTAGGCGCTAAGCTGGGGGTAGTTCGGCTTGGCGGCCAACAGTTGCAGATGAAGCCCTGTGTTGGCGGGGGGTGTCTGTCCGGTGCTTTGGGGTTTCTCCAGAGATGGGGGGGCAGAGGATGAAAGGGGGTGCAGAAAAAGACTGGCGGCGATGGCGATAGCCAGCACTGCGGCGGTGGCGGCGATCCAGGGGAGCTTGCGCTTGCGCTTATATTTTGCGGCTTGGTCAATATGACGCGGGTCAATTTGATCCATCGCCTCGGCGACGGTTTCACGCTTCATCCCAAAATCCCTCCTTATATAAATAGTCTTTCAGTTTTCCTCGAATTCGGTGGAGCCGCACGGACAGGGCGTTTTCCGTAATGCCTTCCACACGGCTTAGTTCCCGGACGCTGTCGCCAAACCAGTACCGACGCACAAAGAGACATCGACTGCTATGGTCCAGGGTGTCCAGAAACCGGTTAATGGCGTCGCCCAGCTCCCGGGCTTGGATACGGGCTTCCGGGGCGTCTGCGCTGAGAGCCTCCGTGAGTTCGTCCAGCGTCGTGTCGTAGCGGTTGTCCCGCTTTTCAGCCGAACGCCTCCGCAGATGCTTCAGTGCGGTGTTTCTGCCTACCTTATATACAAAGGCAGACAAAGGTTCCGGCCGGGCAGGGGGGATTGCATCCCACAGGGCCAGGTATGTATCACTGACCGCTTCCTCTGCGTCCCGGTTATCTCCCAGAATATTCAATGCGGTCAAATATAGCCGCCTGCCAAATTTTGCGCGCAGGGCATCAATGGCACTTTCCGTCCGACTCCAAAGAGCCTCCAGTATTTGCCTGTCCTCCAAGGCATCCACCTCCCCTCATTTATATACTACCGTTTTCTGCCTCCATCTTACAGGAAAAACAAGAAATTTTCCATGTATATTTTTGGTGTTGCTTGGTAACAATTCCACCAAAGGAGGCATAAACTATGAAAGTGCGTGATATTATGACCAAACCGGCGATCCACATTAGTCCGGCGGAATCCGTAGAAGTGGCTGCACGTACCCTTGCACAATATAATATAGGGGCGTTGCCGGTCTGCGGGAACGACGGAAAGCTTTGTGGTGTGATAACCGACAGAGATCTGGTTACCCGATGTGTGGCATCGGGAAAAACGCCGGCGGATACCATGGTTCGGGAAGTGATGACCGGACAGGTGATGTCTGTACAGCCGGATATGGAAACCGGCGTGGCGGCACATCTGATGGGCAGACAACAGATACGGCGGCTGCCGGTGGTAGAGAACGGAAGGCTCTGTGGTATGGTTAGTCTTGGGGACCTTGCCAAAAGGGAGGAAAGCGTTATGGATGCTGCCGACGCTCTGACCGATATTTCGGATAACGTTTCCCATCGGGATAGTTGGTGATTATGCACAGAATAGAGATGCGCTCTTTGTAAAAACTGCACGATTGCACAATCTGCGAAAAAATCAAAAAAATTGAAAAAAAGCTATTGACAAACGGCACCCCAAGTGGTATCATATGCAAGCTGTCCAATGAACGGCCCGCCGGGAGGACAGCGAAACCTGTACCTTGTAAATTGAATAACGCAAAGACGAACAAGTAACACCTTGGACAATTAAAATGGATTGTTTAAGAAATTCGTGTACGAATGAAAAACAGCCAACGAAAATTCTTGAGTAAATTTGCTAGACAAATTATTCAA